>CAMLKY010000506.1 GCA_946480545.1 uncultured Acidobacteriota bacterium | reverse complement strand
TGTAACGCTCGGCATAGTGATCAGGATCGTCATCCGACGTGAATCCGCCGTTTCCGGCGAGATGCGGATTGTCCATATAGCGAAGCGCATCCCCGGCCGTGCCGGGCGTATACGCCTGCTCACCGATCTTCCACGTGTCGCCGTTCACGACGCCGCCACGAGCGTAGGACTCGACCATGGCTCCGAACACATCCGACATTGACTCGTTCAACGCGCCGGATTCGTTCGAGTACGTCAGGCCCGCTGTGTACTCGGTGACGCCGTGCGTCATCTCGTGACCTGCGATATCGAGGGTCGTCAGCGGAGTGAAATTCACACCATCACCATCGCCGTAGCTCATCCGGTTGTTGTACCAGAACGCGTTGTTGTAGCGTCCGCTGCTTCCGAAGTGGACACGCGAGGTGATAAGGCTTATCGAACTGTTTGCCGCCGCGGTCGTGACGCCGGGCCCGCCGCTTCCATTGATGCCGTTTCGGCTATGGACATTAAGAAAATAATCGTACGTCCAACGAGCTCCCCAGTGCGCATCGACACCGGCACGTTGGATGGTCGTATTCCAGACATCATCTGTGTCGGTGAAGCGTGATTGTGTTCCACCGGTGCCAAAGGTCTCGTTGCCGGTGCTGTTCATATTGAACGTGCCCATCCGGCGAGTGAGGTCTTCCATGTAGAAGGTCGAGCCCGACTGGCTGGTGTTGATCGTGACCGTCCCGCTGTAGAGCGAGCTGCCCGATCCTGTTTGAAGATTGTCGTACTCAAATACCTTTTCGGCCGTATGGGCGTCGACGAAGATCACCGGAACTGCGGTTTCGTCTGAGCCGTCAAGCCGCGGCATTTCAACACGATATGTTAGGCGGTCGCGGTCTTCACCGCGGTAGATGTAGAGCTGGATGCGAGGCTCTTCCGTGATGAATCGAGAGCCGCGATACATTCGCTTGGCCGCGAAGAGAGCATCGGCCTCGGTCAGGGTCGGCCGCGTTTCGACGGAAACGCCATCTTTGAGCGAATCGGTTATGAGCGAAAGCTCACCGTCGGCTTTGAGATGGACGATCGCCTCGCCTTCCCAGACGGGAACGCCGTTGATCTTCTGCTGAACATGGGTATGAGCCATCTTCAGCTCGTCGATCTCGACGCGCTTCACCGCATACTCATCGGGGTTTCCGATCGCACGCTGTGCCGCCCGGTCACGCAGGATAGTGAGGCTTATCTGCTTTGCGAGCTCACGTTCATCATCGCTGCCGGTGTTAAAAACGATCTTACTGGCTCCGGTCTGCTGCGATACGATTCCAAAAACGAGAAGTACCGCGGCACAGGCCGCCAGGACTAATGAGAGTTTTTTCACGCTTCTTGTCTCCTTTGGGATTTATTTGTTGCTGATAAAAATATCAAGCCGTATAAATAAATGAAGATAGATCCCGTAGTAAGACCGACGCTGGGAGTAAAATGAAATGCAAATTACCAGAGTCGAGAAGAATTGAAAGAACTTCTGAAAAAAGCAGCTCGGGGTTGTGAGTACAGCAACTGAGTTTAGTTTTTGCCCCGAAGGCTGTCAAGAGTTTTATTTGCGACGGTGGTGACGCTTATAAATTACCTATTCGACGCAAAGGCCGGAGATATTTTGCGATGGGACGAGGTCTCGTCTGTCCATCGAATCCGCAACGGTATCTATCAACGAAACGGCAAGCTGATCTCGCTTCTCACCGACTTTGGCAGGATCAATCCCTGCTATCCGGATTTTCACGGCGACACTCGCGACACCATTCATTACACCGGCTCGGGCCGAACTGGAGATCAAAAGCTGGACGCCGCGAACAAGGCACTCCTCGACGCCGTTGGTAAACCTCTCACCGTCCCGTTATTCAACAAATTGGCAGTCAATCGCTGGGAGTTCACGGGGTTCTGGATCGTCAGTGATGGCGTATATGTTTTTGACGAGAAACAGAATAGAATGTTGTGGAAATTTACCCTGACTCGAGCATAACAACGTAACTTTCCCCCTTGGCATCAGCTAGGTGGGGGAGTAATTCAAAGGAGTGTCCACAATCATGTCGATCAACAGATCCCTCTCTCTTGTCCTTCTCACACTGGTAATCGTTAATGTCGGATTCGCGCAGGCGACGTGGTCGCCCGAGCTGCAGGTCAAGATCAAAGCGCCGGGCAGCCCGCAGATCTCACCCGACGGAAAACGCGTCGTTTACACGATCAACGATGCGGTCATGACCGCCGACCGCAGCGAGTTTGTGACGCAGATCTGGATGGCCTCGTCGGATGGCAAGGAGAATTACCAGATCACATTCAATGACAAGTCATCGACTAACCCGAAATGGTCTCCCGACGGAAACTGGATAGCGTTCACGTCGAATCGCAAAGACAATCGGAACCAGATCTACGTGCTTCGCGTGAGCGGCGGCGAGGCCGAGCAGATCACCGACTCTAAAAGCAGCGTCAGCAATTTCGAATGGGCGCCCGACGGGAAGTGGATCGCTTATACGATGTCGGATGCAAAATCCGAGGACGAGGAAAAAAACGACAAGGGACGGAATGATTTTCGTTGGATCGACGAGAATCAGAAGATGGCGCGGCTTTACGTCGTCCCGGTCGCGAAGGATGCAAACGGCAAACGCGAGCCGAAGAAACTTACCAACGACAATCGACATGTGACCGGGTTCAACTGGTCTCCGGACGGCACACGTCTAGTCTTTAATCACGTCTCGTCACCGGTCGCGAACGACTGGCCATCGTCGGATAT
>CAMLKY010000505.1 GCA_946480545.1 uncultured Acidobacteriota bacterium | reverse complement strand
TTTTAGCTTCACGCAGAGCTCGCCGAGCACGCAAAGGAGATCGCAAATACAACCATGAAACATTCATCTGAGTTCGAATCCATTGTTGATGATGCGAAGCGTCGCATAAGAGAAGTATCGGTCGAGGACGCACAGGCTCGTATGGAGGACGGGGCGAAGCTGATCGATGTGCGCGAGGACAATGAATGGGAGAAAGGTCACGCGGCGGCGGCGATCCATATGGGCCGCGGCATCATCGAGCGCGATATCGTGCAAAGTTTTCCCGATAAAGACACCGAGCTGATCCTCTACTGCGGCGGTGGATATCGTTCTGCGCTGTCCGCCGACATGCTGCAGAAGATGGGTTACATGAACGTATGGTCGATGGCGGGCGGATGGAAGGCTTGGAAAGAAGCAGGAGGATTGATCGAAAAATGAGTGACGATGCTGTAGAACAACGTCGGGCGCGTGCCCGCGAACTTGCCGCCGACTTCGCCGACCGCGGTGACACGCTCGGATGGTTCGAAGCGTTCTATAAGGAAGCTGCCGGCGACAACGAGCAGATACCGTGGGCCGACCTGGAACCGAATGCGTACTTTCGCACGTGGGCCGAAGATGTCGGACTGAAAGGTGACGGGCGTAAGGCGCTGGTCGTGGGATGCGGTCTGGGCGACGACGCGCGGCACCTCGACGATCTCGGATTCCAAGTAAGCGCATTCGATATCTCTCCGACAGCCATCGAATGGGCGAAGCGTCTGTCAGACGGGACCAAGATTCGGTACGAAGTAATGGACCTTTTCGAACCCCACCCGGACTGGATCGGCGCATTCGATTTCGTTCTCGAGATCTACACCATCCAACCGCTGCCCATGGAAATGCGCGAACGCGTGATCGATGCGATAGCCGCGTTCGTAGCCGATGACGGCGAACTTCTTGTCGTAACTCGGGGTCGCGAAGACGACGAGGAACCCGTCCAACTTCCGTGGCCGCTGTCCAGGCACGATCTTTCAAGATTTGAAGAGCACGGAATGAGACAAGTTGATTTCCGGATCATGGACGGAGATGAAGATCCCCCGATTCCCAGGTTTGTTGTGCAGTACAGAAAGTCGTAACCAAGAGTCAAGATGAGTACATTCGCAGGTCCGGAAGGGCGGCTTGCCCCCGCGTTTCGTGTCGGATCGGCCGCAAGCGGCCCTTCCGGACCCGCAAATCCTGCCCGCTTCAAAGCATCGATTTAGCCCTTGACGACCTTTAGTCTAAATCTCCTTCTCCGCCAGTTTTCTCCATTTCGCGATCTCGCGCTGGCGGTAGTGAGGTGAGCTGTTTACTGAGTCTACGGCTTGCTCGAACATCTCACGCGCACGATCGTTGTTGCCCTGGCCTTTGAGTGCACGTCCGAGATAATACAACCCTTCAGGATCGACCGGCCGGCGATCTACGAACTTCTCCAGCGCGTCCGTTGCTTCGCGGAACATCCCGGCGTCGAGATAGGTCGCGCCGATCTCGCGCCAGATCTCATTCAACGAGTACTTATCGTCCTGACCGACTACGGTCGCGAAATAATTAAGGGCGTGCTGGAGGTCGCCGTTCTCGCGAGCCATCTTTCCGAGTTGATAGTTTGCGTCGATCTCGTCGGGATCAATCTCGATGGCTTTTTTGAAATGATCTAACGCTTTCGCATCTTGGCGGCGCTGTAGATAGATCAGACCAAGCTGAACATGCGCATCCGCGTCCTTCGGATTCACCGTTGCATTGTGAAGAAAGCGTTTGAAGTTCTGTTTCTGGCGAAACGCGTTGCCGAAGCCGCGAACTTCGCCGCCCAGGTACCCGCCGAAATAAATGAAGACCCAAAAGAGAATGAAAGGCGATAGCAGCCACGGCGAGACGTATTGGAATACGTACATCGCGAGCGTGAATGCAAGCCAGCCGATCGCGACGGCGAGGAGCGCAAGGCCGTAGTTGATACCGAGGACGGTTCGAAGCGCAAAGACCATGAAGAGACCAAACAGCAGGCTGCTTGCCGCCCATAACGCGAGATACACAATCGGTGGAGCCTGCGTCGTAAACAGTGCGGCCCCGACGAGAGCGAATGGCAAATGAGCCGCAGTCCACGCCATCAACGTGCAGGTCGCAAGTGAAGCGTAGTCACGGCGAAGGGCGAGGCCGAAGCTGCCGATGGAGCCCATAATCGAGATGAGCAGTATCATCAACGGTACATAGAAGATCGAGATCGCTAGTAAGGGCTGATAAAAAGAAGCCGGGTCGAATGAGAAGAATCTGAAGAACGCGTCACCGATTATCGGAAGCCGCTCGCGCGAGGTCATAGCTCGCTGGTAACTCTCGAGCGAACGTTCGTATTCGGCTTCCAGCTCCGCATCCATTCCAGCTTCGCCAATCGATCGATCGTAGTAGTCATCAAACGCAGGGATCCGGTATGTGCCGTGAAGCCTCGTATTCACGGTCGCGAAAAACACGATCGCGACGACGAGGACCATCATTGCCCCAAACATCCAGTTGCCGCGATCGATGATGTCACTCATCGCCGAGGACGGGCGCACGTAAAGCTGAAAAAGAAGCTTAAGGTTTTCCATACGGGGCAAAGAGGTGAGGGATGCGAGATTTCGCTCACCCAGCGTAAAACCGCGGCAATACCTTGTCAAGGGTTTTTCTTATTGCCGGACAGGGCCGATAATACTCACATAAACCTCTCACATTCGGCGAGAAACGTGGACATCCTACTCGAGGAACATAACGCTACCGGCCCGCTCGGGGTC
>CAMLKY010000504.1 GCA_946480545.1 uncultured Acidobacteriota bacterium | reverse complement strand
TAGTCGCGCACTTTCGAATACCGGAAGCCCGCATCCGAGTCCGCATACTTCAGGTCGGGAAGGTAGATGTCAACGATCCCGTCGAGCAGCTTCAGGACCTCGACCGAATCGTACGCGTTCGTGTTGTAGACGATCGGAAGCCGCAGACCGTTCTCGGCAGCTATCATGATCGCCCGCGCCATCTGAGGCGCGAAATGCGTCGGGGATACAAAACCGATGTTGTGACAACCACGATCCTGCAGCTCAAGCATCATTTCGGCGAGCCGCTCGTGCGTCACCTCATTCCGCTTCTGCACTTTCCATGTCTGAGAGATCTGGTAGTTCTGGCAATAGACGCAGCGGAGATTGCAGTTTCCAAAAAAGATGTTGCCCGCACCACCGGTACCTGACAGACACGGCTCCTCACCGAAATGGGCGGTATACGAAGACACGATCGGCAGACGCCCCGAATAGCACGCTGCTATCTCACCGTTAAGCCGGTCGTTCCCGCAAAGCTTCGGGCAGACAGCGCAGGAAGCAAGCATCGACTCGAGCTGCTCTACTCGCTCCCGAAGTTTATTCTCCGCCAAAAGTGTCAGGTATCTCGCGTCCATTCTTGATGCGTGCCAATCCTCCTAGCCGCCCGCCTTTGCCGTATTTGACGATAACGTCATGCGGCGCGACTTTCCGCGCGAGCTCCCACGTAAAATCCATCTCTGCGTTTACGGTTGCCGTCGCCATGCGCGTTTCGCGGAGCATAAGGACGCTCCCCCAGAACAGAAACATTATTCCCACGATCCCGATAGGAATCGGCACCCACCGTGTCGTATTGAAAATTGCCGCAACGGCAATGGTCACGCTCGTCAGAACGAACATCCCGAGACCGTAATAGAAAGCCTGCATTGCGCGTTGCAGTATTCGTGATCGAGACGTGACCTTATCCAGGAGATCGACTATAACCTCGACGCGTTTCTCATAGAGCGGGACTTTGGACTTGTCGGGTGCATAGATGAGCGCCGAAAGTCGTTCCTCGAGTTGTCGCACGCGGTCCACGACCCGGCCGAGCCGCGTCGAGGTCGACAACACGAGCGATCCGGTCGCCGAGATCAACAACGCCGGCGTGACCATCGCGGTCAGAAACTCGATCGTCGAGTTCAGTGCATTAGGATTGACGAGCTCGGTTGCCATCTGTCTACTTCACCAGCTTGAAACGGGTAAGACAAACATGCTTCTTTAGCTTAGCCGTCGGTATCACGACGGCCCGCGTCGTTCCATACGGATCGCCCGTCTCAACATCGATCTCGTCTTTGTAAACACCTTTTCTGTACTCGGTATCGCAGTCGTCATACTTATTGCAGACTTGCAGCTTCGTACAGATGACCTCACCGCCCCGCTCGTATATGTAATACGTTGCTCCCGAATAGGGTGGACGCGGAAACGTTTCGGTCCTGACTGTGATTCGATCTCTCTGGCCGCGGTCGGCGGAAAGATCTGGCCCGGCAAGACAGATCGCAACGAGCATCGCGGCTGCAAAAATTCTGATTGCTGTCATATTCGTTTTCTCCACAGGACGGTCGCGTTCAGGGCGTCGCCGCAATAAACTGAACTATATGACCGAACAAACAGTCGCGCAAGGAACTGTCATAAATTTGCGGCATGAAAGCAAGGTGCTTCGCAATAACCCGCCCGGCGACCCGCATGTGCGGGATGTATGGGTGTATCTTCCGCCAGGATACGAAACTGATGAATCCAAACGATTCCCGACGGTCTATTGCCTCACCGGCTTTACGGGGCGCGGAAAGATGTTGCTCAACGACAACGCGTTCACGCCGAATCTCGCCGAGCGAATGGACCGTTTGATCGGCGAGAAGAAGATCAAGCCCATGATCGCAGTGATGCCGGACTGCTTTACCTATTACGGGGGTGCTCAATATATAAACTCGTCCGCGACCGGAAACTACGAAGACTACCTCACCGGCGAGATCGTTCCGTTTATCGATCAGGAGTTGAGGACTGTCGCCGATCGCGCGACGCGCGCCGTGATGGGAAAGTCGTCGGGCGGTTACGGATCGCTCATTATGGGAATGAGACATGCAGACCTGTTCTCTCTCGTGTGCTCCACGGCGGGTGACTGCTATTTCGAATACTGCTACCTGCAGGACGTCTCGAAAGCTCTGCGTTCGATCAGCGGTGATCCGAAGGCATTCATGAAGCGCCTCTGGAGCGACGAGAAGATCGACAGAAAGGATTTCCCGGCACTCAACTTTATCGGCATGGCCTCGTGCTACTCACCGCGAGGAACGGATTTCGATCTTCCTTTTGACCTGGAGACGGGTGAGCTGCGCGAAGACGTCTGGAGCCGCTGGCTTGAACACGATCCGGTCAGGATTGTCGATCGCTACGTCGACAATCTTCGCTCGCTAAATCTGCTGTTCATCGATGCCGGTACGAAGGACGAGTTCGCACTCGACCTCGGGGCGCGGATTCTCTCGAAGCGTCTTCGCGAGTTGAATGTCGAGCATCTCCACGAAGAGTTCGACGACGGCCACATGAATATCGCTTACAGGTATAACCGATCGCTCGAGCTGATATCGCAGCATCTGCCTTAGGTCGCTGCGGCGCGACTTCGGTGCTTTCGCAATCTAAAGGCGAGCATTATCAGCGCCGCGCCGAACATCAGCGCATAGATGCCGGTAATAAATCCGACCGCAAAAGCGCCGGACATCGGTGAGACGAGCACGAGGATCCCGAACAGCACCGAGAATAAACCACCAAG
>CAMLKY010000503.1 GCA_946480545.1 uncultured Acidobacteriota bacterium | reverse complement strand
CAGCTCTCAGCGACTGGCGTCAGCAGGACGACGACGAGCAGTGGAACGATGATGATTCTCGCGAATGTAAGATAGTTCGGCAGGTTCACAGATGTGGTGATTCTAGTTTGGCGCGGCCCAAAGTTCAAGAAACAGGGTTAGCTCCAGCATTTCAGTTCGAGCCTTCCGTGGTTAAGAAAAAGACTTAATCACAAAAAGCACGAGGCGCACCAAGAAGACACGAAAGGTCCAACAAATAAGAAACTTCGTTTACCTGTATGCTGGAGATGCTACTCAGATTTAGTGTCTTCTTCGTGTGCTTAATGTGATTAGTGGTTAAGAAAAGACTTAACCACTAAATACACCAATCACACTAAGAAGACACGAAAAGTCCGGACAAACATCTTCTTTTGTGCCGTCGCTCGCTGGCCATAGCTAACCCCCGAAAACACCGAATCCACAGAAACAGAGGAAGGTAGTCAAAAAATAAAGCCTCGCAGCGTTTTACCGCGGCGAGGCTTGATGCAAGTCCAAACCCAAATCGTCTAAGGCAGGAAGCCGAGGCTCGCGGTCGGGAAGTTGTTCAAGTTCGGGAATACCGTCTCGAGCGTCGCCGCGTCCTGCGGAAGTCCGAACCATTTCGCGATCGTATTCGAATACTGTTCGACCGACGTTGTTGGTATCCAGCGACCCCGCGGAGCCGTTCCGCTATCTGCATCGTCAGGTCCGCCCTTGACGAGCGTCGGATAGTAATTACCCGTGCCGTCGGGACGGAGGTTGCCGTAGAAATTTCCTCCGGCTACCGATCCGCCGATCACGAACATGTGGTTACCCCACGCGTGATCGGTGCCAACCGTGTTGCCGCTGCCGGTCGGATTGAATGTTCGTCCAAAGTCCGACAGCGTGAACGTTGTCACATCGTTATTCAAGCCGAGCAGGACCATCTCGTCGTAGAACGCCCGAACGGCCTGGCTGAACTGCCCGATCAAGTTGGCCTGCCCGGCCAGCTCGTTGTTGTGCGTGTCGAACCCGCCGAGCTGGCAGTAGAAGATCTGGCGATTGACGTTAAGGTCGGTCCTTTTCCTGATAAGTCTAGCCACCTGTTTGAGCTGGTTGCCGATGTTCGTCGTCGGGAATGCCGTGACCACTTCCTGGAACGTCTGAAGCTGAGCGTTCGCGTTGATCGCGAGATCGGTCAGATGACTCGCGGCAGCGACGTAGTTCGAATCGAGATCGATGGTCCTGAGCTGGTTGAACGCGTTCCGACGTGCAACCGAGGGAGCGGTGCTGTTAAAGCCGGTCGGGTTCAATACCTGATTGAGCGGCGTGCCTGCGTTCGCTATCGCCATTGGCAGAGTATCCTGCCCGGACGTGAACAGTTGTGCTCCCGAGATCGATGTGATCATCGGTACCAGCCCGTTCGGGTTCTGGCCGGACGTCATGTTGTCGGCGATGCGCCCGCCCCAACCCGAAAACACCTGTGTGTTGGAAACGCTGGTTTGATACTGAGCCACCTGGTCCGAATGCGAGAAAAGCTGATACGGCCTGGGCACCGTGTTGCTTATGAACTGCTGCCTCGTCATCGGGGAGATCAGCGTTCCCACATTCGTAACGACTGCTAGATCTCCGGCCGCCCAGAGCGGATGGATCCCGGCATTGATCCCACCGGCGATCGTGCCAAAGCTCGGATGCAGACCGTATGACAATCCGCCGAGGAGCGGAACGCCGATCGGCAGCAACGCCGACTGATCGAGAGCGAGTGTGCTTGCGTCACGCTCGGCCTCGTAAGCCGCATAGTTACTTATCGTGCCGTCGTTGTGGTTGGGTATGACGGTATTGTTGCCGTCATTTCCGCCAGACCAGAACACGACGACCATCGCTTTGTAACTTTCACCACCTTCCCCGGTGGGACCGTCTCCGACCTTCTGCGCCAGGGCGCTCATCAGGCCGAAGTGCTCCATCTGAGTGGCGAGGGTGACCATGCCAAGGGCACAGCCCGATTTCTTTAGAAATTCTCTTCTTGATTCTTTCATGATCATCACCTCTGAATCTGGAATTGCGAAGACGTCGCGACTAGGTAGAGTGCGGCACGGGCGCGATTTAGTGTGTTCGCGGCCGGCTCGGCAAGGAACGCCGTCAGGATCCGCGAACGCATTTCCGGCGACATCCGTCCATGCATAAGCCGCCAGTTGAGCGTATCGAGAAGCTGGTTGCCGGTCGGGTCGGCCGCCGCCAGCGCCTGCAGCTCGGTTAGGTCGAGCCTTGTTCCCGACGGTGTGTTAGGCATCGCAACGTTGATCTGTCCGTACACCATCGTGTTCCAGATATTGGCTCGCCCGACGGACGTACCGGTTGTCATGATCCCGAATTCCGGACCGTTCAAAGCGGTCGCCGGTATAACGTAGTCCGGTGGATAGTAATTGAATACCGTTGGTGAAAAGAAGACGTTCTGCAGCAGCGCGTTCGATAGATTCATCACCACGCCATCGCTCGGTCCGTTCAGTGCGGCGTTCTTCACGTCGAATGCGCGAAAGACGTTCGTCATCAACTGGACCGGCTCGCGAAGCTTTCCATAATTCGGATCCGTCTTGATATCACCGCGTGCCTCGGGATCCAGAAGGATCGCTTTCACGACCGCCTTCATGTCGCCGCGGACTCCGAAGCCGTTGTTGTTGAAAACAGCCGCGACGCGTCCCACATAAGCCGGCGTGGGGTCGCTCGTGACGAGGTGTTGGATCATCAGGCGGCTCACGAAAGGCCCAACATTCGGATGATAGAAGATGTTGTCCAGCGCCTGCTCC
>CAMLKY010000502.1 GCA_946480545.1 uncultured Acidobacteriota bacterium | reverse complement strand
AGTGCATATAGGTGATGTTGCCCGACGGGTTATTGAGACTTCTGCGATAGAACCAGAAACTAGGAAGGCCAGCACTCGCCCCGCCGCGGTATACCGCGACGTCGGTTTTTCCATCGCCATCATAATCTTCAACTACCGTCGGGTCGTCGCCGGTCAGACCGAAGTTCTCGATTCGAACGGTGTTGTTTAAGCTTTGCAGGATAAAAAAGTTGGATAGTGTCGGATTCGCGCTTGGGCGATAGACGGTCACGTCAGATTTTCCATCGCCGTCAAAGTCGCCATCCACAAAGAAGTCGGTAGAGACACCCCACTGGATGCCGTCGGTCGTGGATGTGCCCGCATAGTTGATAAACCAGGTAACCTGACCGCCCGAGCCTCCCCCGGTGTTGCGAACGACGACGTAATCTGTCTTTCCGTCACCGTTGTAATCGAGGACTGAATCCGTCGGAACGGCAGGACCGGCAGTAACGCTGATGTCGTCGACGCCGACCCATTCGTCGTTGCCGCCCGCGTTTGTCGTCATTACACGTATTTGGACGAGTGCCTGATTGTTCGCGGCCGCGGGAAGGGTCAAGTTGAGCGGTGTCACCTGCGTCGCCGAGCCAGCCGTCGTGGCGTCCGCAATGTAACCGCCGGCAACAGAGATATAGTCGCCTGTTCCGCCAACGCGATACTGGACGTCGATCTGCTGTGCGGCGTCGTCCGCCGAGCTATCGAGGTCCCGGATATTGCAAGCGAAATTGATCCCGCTCTGACCGGTCGTATTCAAGTGAATAACGATGTGTGGCGCGTCCGCAGTACCTGAGCCATTCAGAGCGATCGCCGGATTCGCGATCCCGTCGAATTCGGCGACACCGCCATTTGTAAGCGTCGCCGGATTAGTTTGATTTGCTATCACGTCGACCGCCGAGACGCTCGAATAGTCGAGCAACAAAGTGCGAGGGTCTACGTTGGTCGTCGTCGTAGCCGCGATGTCGCCCAGATAGCCTATGATTCCCGGAACAGCGCTCCAGTCATCGTTCGTCGTGATGAGTCCCACATTAGTCCAGTTTTGTGAGAATGGAAGAGTTTGAGGGGTGTTGTTTGCCGAAACGCCAACCTCCCCAATAGGCCCAAGGACCAGAGTAACGGCAGTTGCCAGGGCGGTGAGATACCAAAGCTTCTTATGTTTTTTCATTTTGTCTCCTGTCGGATTTGGAGAGGCTCGCGGGTGGGAAGAGGACGCAAGTCGACTCGCGGGAACTGTCTCCGGGAATGCCTAGTTTTTAAGCAGTCAATATCCTTGATTTCTACCAGTGTGAAAAGGTGGAGACAGCTTAGCACAAATCGTTAATTTGGCTAACTCAAATAGCCGCGTCACAGGCTTCAGAAAAGCGGGACCGCAGGAGGGTTCCGTAAGCATCAAATCATCGCGCGGGGACATCTTTTCTGGTAGAATTCGGTCAATCCTATATCGCGGAGAAAGGTTTATGAAGCGGGGAACTCTTTGGCTGTTGATGTTGTTAGCGTTGAGTTTTACGGGACAGGTTTACTCGCAGGGAAAGACGCCGCCGCCGCCTCCGATCAAAGAAGAAGACGAAGTAGTTCGTGTAGAGACGGACCTGGTCGAAGTTCCTGTGTTCGTAGTCGACCGGGCCGGAAAACCGCTTCTGAATTTGAAGCAGGCCAACTTCACGGTCTACGAAGATGGGAAAACGCAGGAGCTCGCCGATTTCGCCGCAACGAGTGCGCCTTTTGAAGTGGCGCTGCTGCTAGACACGTCGGGCTCAACGCGGTCGGATCTAGTACTGATCCAAAGAGCAGCTCAGGTATTTGTCGATTCTCTGCGACGCGGCGACCGGGTCGCTATCATCGCGTTCAAGACGGCCATCGAAGCGGACAGGCAGGTCGCAGCACCGGATGTCCTGACCGGATTGACTGACGACCGTGCGGCACTAAAGTCGGCGATCGAACGCATGTCGACCAGCAATGGCACTCCCTATTACGATGGACTGATCAAGGTGGTCGATGACGTGTTTCGAAGCCCACCCAACCAGGACTTTCGTGGACGTCGGGCCCTCGTCGCTTTGACCGATGGCGTCGACTCCACGAGCTCATCCGGATTCGAAGATGCCCGCGAGGCCCTCGAGATGGCCGGCGTCATCTCGTATTTCATTCAGGTCGACACGCGGCCTTTCTTCGAAGAGAAGCTCCTCGGTTCGTGCGACGGCGAGGTGATGCGATTCTCGACCGCCCAGATACGCCGGTACTACCGCAGCTTTGGAGCGCGGGCGAATGTCGAGCAGACAACGAACTTCTGCCAGTTGGGAGATTTCGAAAGACTGGCGATCAGCAAGAAGCTGTATGAGATCGCCGATGCGGAGTTGGGGTCATTGGCGAAAAAGTCCGGGGGCAGGGTGTTTCCCGCAGGCGACTTAACCGACGCGCGAAATGCATTTCGCAGCGTCGCGGCCGAGATCGGGACGAAGTACAGCCTCGGATACTATGCATCCAACACAAAACGTGACGGTAGCTACAGGAAGATCCGAGTCGAGCTTCGCGGCCTGCCGCCGGGGAGTGAGGTTCGAGCGAGGGAAGGCTATACCGCTCCGAGGAACTAGGCAACGGAGCCAGGATCGAAGGGCTCTTGGTGGGCAATCGAAGTTCACCAGAGCTCTTTCGTGCATTGAGGAGAAATGAAATTCAATCGAATTTGTTTGTTGGTGCTCGATTCGGCTGGTATCGGCGAGATGCCCGACGCCGCCGCGCCCCGCCCGCCGCCCGCCAGCGCGGCGCAGACTAACAG
>CAMLKY010000501.1 GCA_946480545.1 uncultured Acidobacteriota bacterium | reverse complement strand
GACCGCGTTCGAAGGCTCGTTCGCCACCTGCTTTTCTAATGTCGGAACGTCGGTAGTGGTTGCAGCGATTAGCTGATTCTTGAGCTCCGTCGTTTCGGGTTTTGGTTGAGTGATCGAGTTCAGCAGTGCGAGAGCATCGGCGGCTTTGCCTTCGAGCACGAGGAGTCGGGCCCGATATCCTTTTACAGATTCCGAATTTGGAGCCAGGGACTCCAGCTTTCGAACAAAAATGGCCGCGGCGACCGGATCGTTCTCATTAAGTGCGATCTCGGTGCTCGTCGAAAGTGCGAACAGAGAGTTGGGATCGGTCTCGAGCGCCCTTGCCGCACTGAGCTTAGCCATGCGCTTATCGCCGACCGCCGCTTCCAGTGCCGCCCGCGACGCCCATATCGAAGCCGTCGGATTTGCCTTTTCCGTTAGCAGCGTGATTCGTGCAAGCAGAAGCGCGAGCGTTTTCGGATCCGCTTTGGTGCGAAGCCGCAGCTCGGTCATTGCTGCCCAGGCGGGGAAGTTCATTTCCTCGATCTCGATCGCCCTGGTCAGAAATGGCTCGGCTTCCTTATAACTTCCTTTCCGGACCAGCACTGAACCGAGGCTTGCCTGCGCAAGTGACCACTCGGGCCGCAACTCGACGGCTCTTCGGAAAGCTGCCTCACCTTCATCAAGCTTTCCGAGCGAGACGTACGCGTTTCCTCGCTGTACCTCTGCCTCGGGAAACTCGGGTATCAGCTTCAGAGCTTTTTCATAGCTCTCGATGGCGGCCTTCAGCTCGCCCTTCTCGTGGGCATCCTGGCCTTTGTTGAAAAGAGCGACGGCATCATTGGCAGGATCGTCCGTCTCCTGCGCTCCGGCAACGCTGAACCCGAAAAGTAAGGTCGCTACCGCGATGAACGATAGCCATCGTCGTCTGTTCGAACGGCGTTTACGATATGGAAAAACCTGGCGCATTAGGTCGAGTGAACGAAGCGATTCTACCATCAGCAAAGTCGGATTCCGAGTCCTCTCCAAGTCAAGCAGTTTTCCTTGCAAACATTTGCTTTCCCTCTTTCGCGTAAGATAAGATTTCGCTTTGTCGAAAAAGTGAACAAATCACAGTGTTTTAGCCGGGCACAAGCGAGCAGGGCTACCGCAACAACCAAATCCCCGGAAGAAAAGGAAACGGACTTGCGCCGTATGATGCGGGAAATGAAGTCCGTGTTGGTCGCTTACTCGGGCGGGGTTGACAGCTCGTATCTTGCGTTGATCGCGAAACAAGAGCTCGGCGACAAAGCCATATGCGTGATGGGGATTTCGCCGAGCGTTTCAGAACATCAGAGAGCCGAAGGACGACAGACAGCCGAAACCTTCGGCTTTAACTTTAGGATGCTCGATACCGCGGAGATACAGGATCTGAGCTACGCCGCAAACCCGTCTAACCGCTGTTACTTTTGCAAGTCCGAGCTCTATGAGAAGCTGGGCGCGTTTGCAGCTCGCCAGGATGCAGATGTCGTTGTCGATGACACGAACGCCGATGATCTTACCGACCATCGCCCTGGCAGACAGGCCGCTGCCGAGCACGGTGTCAGGAGTCCGCTCGCGGAGGTTGGATTTTCAAAGGACGACATCCGAGAGCGAAGTCGTGTCCATGGTATTAGCGGCTGGGATAAGCCATCGAGCCCGTGTCTCGCGTCTCGAATCGCCTATGGTGTCCCGGTCACCGTCGAGCGGCTCGGCAAGGTAGAGCGCGGTGAGGAAATATTGCGGCGTGAGGGGTTCAGAGAATTTCGTGTGCGAGTCCACGGCGACCTGGTACGACTCGAGATCGCTCGTGCCGAGTTGGATCCGGCGATCAACGGCGAGATGCTCGATCGACTTTCGAGCGCGTTCACAGCTTTAGGTTTTCGTTATGTGACGCTCGACCTGAACGGCTTCAGGTCGGGAAGCATGAACGAGCAGATCAAATAGAACATTAACTGGAGAATAGAAGAACAATGGCAAATCCGATGGCCGACGAAATGCGGCGTTTTAAGGGAAGCGACGAGAAGAATCCCTTTGAAGCAATGAGCGAGCGGTTCGACCGTGCGGCTCAGCTTCTGGGGCTCGATCCTGACCTGTACGCCGTCATGCGAGTGCCAAGTCGAGAGATAAAGGTGTATATCCCGGTCAAGATGGATACCGGGCATATCCGGGTTTTTGAGGGCTATCGCGTCCAGCACAACTTTGCACGGGGTCCGGCGAAGGGTGGCATCCGCTACGCGCCGGACGTAAGTCTCGATGAGGTAAAGGCATTATCCGCGTGGATGACATGGAAGTGCGCCGTCGTGAACGTTCCCTTTGGCGGGGGCAAAGGCGGCATTATCTGTAACCCGCAGCAGATGTCGATCGGCGAACTGGAACGCCTCACGCGCCGGTACACGGCCGAGCTGATCGATTTCATCGGTCCGGACAAGGACGTTCCGGCACCCGACATGAATACGAACGAACAGACCATGGCCTGGATCATGGACACGTTCTCGATGCATGCTCGCCACACGGTGACGGCCGTCGTGACCGGCAAGCCGGTCGCGTTGGGCGGCTCGCTTGGGCGTCGGGAAGCGACGGGACGCGGTGTGCTCTTCACTGTAAACGAAGCGATCAAGAGATTTGATCTGACGCCGGAGCGGACCACCGTAGTGGTCCAGGGCTCCGGAAACGTGGGTGGCATCGGCGCTCAGCTAATGCATGAGCAGGGCTACAAGGTCGTCGCGATCTCGGACGTAGGCGGCGGAATTTATAACTCTAATGGACTGGACATACCCGCGGTGCTGGAAT
>CAMLKY010000500.1 GCA_946480545.1 uncultured Acidobacteriota bacterium | reverse complement strand
CGCATTCGATCCATAAAATCGCTCAGGATGATCACAGCGGCTTCGCTGTCGACTACCGAGCTCATTTGCTTGCCTTCGACACCCGCCTGCCAAAGTCTTCCCCGGGCCTCGTACGTCGTCGCGCGTTCGTCCTGGAGATAGACGGGGAGGTCAAGCGAAAGATCGAATTTCCGTGCAATTTCGCGGGCTTCGGCGGTCATATCGCTCTCCGATCCATCGAAGTTATATGGCAAACCAACTATGAGAGCCGCGGCATCATAGCCGGCAAGAATGTCTCTGACCTGCAACAGCAGTTTTTTCCACGAGGTTCTTTGTATTACCGGCAACGGGCGAGCGGTTATCCGAAGCTCGTCTGAAACTGCGGCGCCCATACGCTTGGTTCCCGGATCGAGCGCGACCAGCCGGCCGTGCTCAGGCAGTCCGGAAATAACTGTAAGATCGCGTAGTTTAGCCGTTTCTTTTTGTTGCACAGGGGATTTTGTTATCGGATAATTGAACGCGGACCGCGGCCGAAAACCTTTCGGCGATCCGAACGTAAACGTTCTTAGTAGTTATCATACGAGGTAAATTATGTCATTTCGCGGGAAAATCTCGATTCTGGTTGTCTCGGTCGCGATTGCGATCTACGCAGCGATCGGCGGCATCCTGAGTCCCTGGGCCCGTGCCCAGCAGCCGATCAATGACTCGGGTGCGCAGCTCCGGATATTCGAGGCCGTTCTTCAGCACATTCAGAACGATTACGTCGATGAGCCGAATCTTGAGAAGGTCCGTTATGGAGCGCTTCGCGGTTTGGTGGGCGGACTTGATCCGTACTCGTCCTACCTGACGGCGCAGCAAGTCGCCGAGTTCAATGCTAGCAAGAATTCGAACAAGGTCGGGATCGGTGCAGAGTTCTCGCAGGTATCGCTTTATCTCTACGTCGTTTCTGTCACAAAAGGATCGAATGCCGAAAAGGCAGGGCTGAAGGCGGGCGATGTCGTTGAGTACATCGAGAATAAAGCTACGCGTGACATCTCGCTTTACGATGCGAGACAGATGATCCTAGGTGAGCCCGGGACCGTTGTGAATTTGCGGATCCTTCGCTCCGGCGAGAAGCCACAGACGCTGAAAGTTACCCGCGGGGGCTATAAGGTGCCGCAGGCCGAAGCGCGTGTCGAGGCCGGCAAGATCGGGGTGGTCAAAGTTTTCAGTCTGGACGAAGGCGAGGCGAACGATATTCGCTCGCAGATCCAGAGCCTCTCAAAGCAGGGCGTCCAAAAGATCGTCCTCGATCTTCGCGGCGTAGCAACGGGCACGCTCAATGAAGGCGTTGCCGTGGCAAACCTATTTATTCGCGATGGCGAGCTGGCAAAGGTCCTCGGCCGCGATAATAAGGTCCTGAAAACCTTCGCGGCAGATCCGTCGAAGGCGATCTTCGACGGTAAGGTCGCAGTGCTTATCGATCTCGGAACAGCCGGAGCGGCGGAGGTCGTGGCATCGGCGATCCTGGAACGAAAGCGCGGTGAGGTCGTCGGCGAACGTAGCTTTGGTTCGGGAACCGAGCAGCAGTTATTTACGCTCCGCGGGGGCGACGGACTATTACTCACGACCGCGAAGTGGGCATCTGCGTCTGGCAATCCTTTCCTCGGTGACGATCGTGCAAGCATGGGCGTTAAGCCGTCGGTCGAGGTAAAACGGCCCGATACTCCGGAGCCGCTCGAGGTTGAAGAGCTGATCGACCAGCAGGACCAGCAGAATCAGAACCCGCAGCCTTCGCCATCGCCAACGCCCGCGAAGGAGCCCGCGAAGCCGGTCATCGAAGATCTGCAGTTAAAGAAGGCACTGGAGCTTCTGCAGGACAAGGCCCAGGCCGCTCGATCGGGTGAATAGCAAGCTCAAACGCATTGCATTGCATAAAAAGGCAAAAGGGAAGTTTTCCTTTTGCCTTTTTCCTTTTTACCGTAGAATCACTCTTGAATGACCCCCGAGCAATTTACCGTTCGCCCCTTGCGGGAGACCGATCTCAATGGCTGGTTCCGTCTGCGGAAGATGCTTTGGGATGAGATGGGTGACGAAGACCACAAGTCGGAGATGATGGATATCCTGGATCATCCGGAGACTCAGCTTGTGTTGTTTGCTGATGCCGGTGGCGGGCGGCTCGTCGGTTTTCTTGAAGCGAGCATCCGTCCGTACGTGGAAGATTGCGAGACCGACCACGTCGGCTATCTCGAGGGCTGGTTCGTCGAGCCGGAGTTCCGAAAGCACGGCCTCGGACGACAGCTCGTAGGACAGGCCGAGACCTGGGCATCGGAACGGGGTTGTATCGAGATGGCGTCCGATGCGGAAATCGGCAACGATATGAGCCTCAACGCCCATCTGAAACTGGGGTACAAGGAAACCTCCAGACTTGTGCATCTGCGCAAAGAACTCTGACAGGCAGTAATGAAGTTTTTCCGTCAAGGTCAATTAGCGACGGCGATGTGTTTCGCGCTGTTGATGGTATCCGCGCTCATCGCCCAATCCACTGATCAGAACTATCCGACACCCGTTAGCACCAACGAAATCTCCGGCACGATCAAGGCCCGGGATGTCGGTGATGCACGCCTCACCTCATACTACTACCAGTTCGACGGCAGCCAGGGCGATCTGTTCATAAACATCGTCACGCGAAACTTCACCGGCGACATCGATGTCTTCACGATGAACGGTCTCAGGCCGCTGACAAAGGTCGTGGTCTACGCTGACTTCGCAGAAACTGAGACCGGGCGCGTCATATATCTTCGCAAGCCAGAGAAAATGATCCTCCGCGTCCAG
>CAMLKY010000499.1 GCA_946480545.1 uncultured Acidobacteriota bacterium | reverse complement strand
GCTTCAACATTCCGCTCATCACTTTCGAGGACGTTCCGGGATTTCTCCCGGGCGTGAACCAGGAGCACTTCGGAATCATCCGGCACGGTGCGAAGCTGCTCTACGCATTCGCTGAGGCTACGGTGCCGAAGATCACCGTCATTACGCGAAAGGCGTACGGGGGAGCCTATTGCGTTATGGCTTCAAAGCACATCCGGACCGATATCAACTTTGCGTACCCGACCGCCGAGATCGCCGTCATGGGTGCGGAAGGAGCTGTGGGAATTCTCTACCGCAAAGAGCTGGCCGATACGACGAATGCCGAAGATACTCGACAAAGGATCGTGGCGGAGTTCAATGAAAAGTTTGCGAACCCTTATATTGCGGCGGAGCGCGGATTCATTGATGAGGTAATTCAGCCTTCGCAGACGAGGCCCAAGCTTATCCGGGCCCTATCACTGCTCCAGAACAAGCGGGACTCGAATCCGCCGAAGAAGCACGGGAACATTCCACTCTGAGATTACTTTAAGAGTCTTGGCGCAGACAGTTAAAGTAAATCGGAAATTCAATAAATGTTTCACTTGAAGTATCTCTAGACGCGACTTTAAGAGTCGCTCTTAAGACAGCTAAACCAATTTCTAGCACGTAAAATCGCCCTTTATTCGCTGCATCAATGCCGGAACCTACATCGCAACGCCCAACGTGGGCGGAAATCAATCTCGACAATCTGGCCTTCAATTTCCATTCGGTCAAATCCTTCGTCGGATCGGAGCCGAAGTACATGGCGGTCGTGAAAGCAGACGCATATGGCCACGGCGCCGTCGAATGCGCAAAGCGCCTTGAGGCCGAAGGCGTAGACTGGTTCGCCGTTGCTTTGCCGGAAGAAGGCGTCGAACTAAGACGGGCGGGCATACGAAAACTAATCCTATGCCTCGGCGGTTTCTGGGAGCATCAGGAACTCGCTTTGAACTTCAGCCTGACTCCGGTGGTCTTTCAGATCGAGAAGGCCCAAGCCCTCAATGAAGCAGCAAAACGGCGCGGCACCGATATCGCGATACATGTAAAAGTCGACACCGGCATGGGGCGGATCGGCGTTCGCTTCGATGAGGTAACCGACTTCGTGACACGGCTGCGAGAACTCGACCACCTGCGGGTCGAAGGCGTCATGACCCACTTTGCCGCGGCGGATGATCTCGCGGAGAATGATTTCACGCAGCTTCAGGTAAAACGTTTCAATGACGCAGTCGCTATCTTCCGTGAGAACGGATTCAATCCGGCGTATCTCGATCTGGCCAACTCGCCGGGCGCGGTCGCCCATCCCGCGTCGCGAAGCAATATGGTCCGGCTCGGAGGCGTTCTCTATGGACTCGGGGGTGACGTTCTTCCCAGGGCGATCGCAAAACCCGAGCTGCGGCCGGTGATGTCCGTTCATACACGTATCGCTCATTTGAAGAAGGTCCCTGCCGGCGAGACGATCGGATACGGCCGGACGTTCACGACATCGACAGATTCCCTGATAGCCACCATTCCGATCGGGTATCAGGACGGATACAGCAGGGCTCTCTCGAACACCGGACGCGCGATCGTCGGTTCCGCCTACGCCCCCGTCGTGGGGCGGATCTCCATGGATTGGACCACTCTCGATGTTACCGGCATACCGGGCGTCTCGGTCGGCGACGTAGTTACCATCATGGGCGAGAGCGACGGCCTCAGCCTTCCGGCCGAGGATCTCGCGGAGAAGATGGGCACCATCTCATACGAAGTAACCTGCGGCATCGACCGCCGCGTCCCTCGTTTGTATGTATCCAACCTTTCCGGCTAGAAATTTCTTGCAGCCATCTTTCCTAATTCCGATAATCAAAATCAGTGAAGATTTTCTCGTTCGAATGGAAGGTATTCTTCAAGGAGCTTTACAACAAGTTCTTTGAGACGGATGTCATGAGCGCGGCGGCACAGGTCGCTTTCTACTTTTCGTTCGCGTTCTTCCCTCTCCTGCTTTTCCTCGTCACGCTTTTTGGAATAGTTCTCGAGTCGACCGAGGAACTGCGCGGCGAACTATACCTCTATCTCGCACAGCTTCTTCCGCCGAGTGCGTTCGAGCTGGTTCGAACGACGATGGACGAGATCATCGACAACAGCTCGGGCGGCAAGCTAACGATCGGAGCTCTCATAACCCTTTGGTCTGCATCGGCCGGAGTAGACAGCCTTAGGATCGCACTCAACCGCGTCTACGAACTGAAGGAGACGCGTTCGTGGTGGAACACGAAGGTTCATGCACTCGTCCTGACGTTCCTGTTCATTCTGCTGCTCGCGATCGGGCTTGCGGCGGTCACTGCCGGATGGTCGCTCGTAAAGGTCGCGATCGCCGGAATGGGGCTGGCCGTCCCCGCGCCATGGGTCATCTCGGTCATCCAATGGGTCGCGATCATAATCGTGATGGTCCTCGCAACAGCGGTGATCTACAGTTGGCTTCCATCCTTCAAAGAGTTCCACTGGGTATGGATCAGCCCCGGGTCGATCACTGCTATCGTGGTCTGGATACTCTTCGGATCGGTGTTCCGCCTCTACCTCCAATATTTCAACACCTACAACAAAGCCTACGGCTCGCTTGGAGCGGTGATAATCCTGATGCTCTGGATGTACATCACCGGCCTCGCCCTGCTCCTCGGAGGCGCTATCAACTCAGTTCTCACCGAAATGTCCGAAAAGCGCCTCATCGACGCCGAGGACCCAGTCAATCCGGACTGAGTGTCACCGCCATTCCCAAAGCCGATCCCCTGCCGCTGAAAGCGACACAGCATTAAAGCCTCGCGGAT
>CAMLKY010000498.1 GCA_946480545.1 uncultured Acidobacteriota bacterium | reverse complement strand
GGCGGTACAAACGGATCGATCCTGACGACTGAATCGATCGCCGCGACACGCTCCACGTCTTCCGCCGACAACTCGACACGCACTACATTAAAATAATTGTTCGGCAGCTTGGACGCTGCGATCATCCGCCCGCCGATCAGCGACGCGCTGAGATACAGATCTGCATTCGAAAAAACAGCGACGTCATACAACGCACGTTCTCCACGCTGCTGAAAACCGCGCATCTCAGACGAGAGTTTATGCTCCGGCCCAAACGCGCCGGCCCACCTGACGCGCGAATGCGCTGCCGCCTTCGCGATAGACGATCCTTCGCCATAAACCAAAAAAGCCTGATGCGGCACGTACTGAAGGATTTGGACGCCGGCGTCTCGAAGACTGTCGAGCCACTCGTCGGTCGCTAGTCCGCCGAGCTGGACAACGTAATACCCGCGTCCGGGACGCGAGTCGTCACCGGGCCGCACAGTCCCCGGAGGCGCCGATGTGAGCGGATCGAATTTCGAACCGGGTAGATTGATGGTGGTATCGAATCGAGTCGCCTCGAGCTTTGCGCGTGACAGATCGGCGCCTTTGTCCGCTGCCATCACAACGTATGATCCGAAGTCCTGGACGACGTGTCCGAACTTCATGACCTTTTCGCGATCCGCCATCGAACGGAAGTGTACCCGCACGAGGTCTTTGCCGGCGTCGCGGATATCTCTTGTGATCTCGTCCGGACGAGAGAACTGTTCGTACTTCGCACGAGGAGTCGGGGGTTGCGGGCGTTCCTGCGCCGTCTGTCTTACTTCACCAATGACTGCAAGGTAAACGATCGCTGCAAGTGCTATAGAGAAAATCAGCCACGCCGATCGCCGTCGGGGGAAACTTGTGCTCATTCTTTAAGCTCCTGGTTTTAAATCTCGGGAGGTCTTGGCCTGTAGAGCGAATCTACCATAACTCTCAGTCGATTAACAGATATCTGGATTACAAGCGGGTAAACGAAAAGGCTCCGGCGATCGTCGCCGGAGCCTCGCGATCACATGCGGCACCCGTCATTAAATGTTCGGGACCAGGATCAGATTCACGCGCCGGTTTCTCGCGCGATTGGCGTTTGTCGTATTAGGTGCGATCGGAAGGGTCGCTCCCATTCCCTTGATCTCTACGCGGTTCTGGCCAACACCAAATCCTGCGAGCCTCTCGGCTATGGTACGTGCACGCTGCTCGGTGA
Source organism: uncultured Acidobacteriota bacterium (assembly GCA_946480545.1). Next base: position 1,597 of record CAMLKY010000498.1, on the reverse strand, counting down.
GCGCGCTTAGCTCCTCGGCAGTTCCGCGATCGTCGGTGTGCGATTCGATCACGACCTTGTAATCGGGATTGTTCGCGAGAAGCTCCGCCAGGGCCGCTATCTTCGGTTCCGACGCCGGGGCGAAGCTGCTTCCGCGGACGGCCGACCAATACGTCTCCGGAAGTGAAACGATCACGCCGCGTTCATTCTTCGACACTGAACCAAATTTTCGCAGCGACTGCATGAAGGCAGGCTCCGAAGCCGCGAGCGAGCCGAGCCGTTGGTCCTTTGCACGCTGTTCGTTCTCGGCGCGACGCTCGTTCTCGATCGTGTCGAGACGGGCCTTGGCATTATCGGCCTCGACCTTTGTCCGTCCAAGTTCTTCACGAAGGCGTCCGTTCTCAGCGCGGAGCTCGCGAATTTGCGTTGCGTATGTCGAAACATCGCGTTCCGAAAGCTCACGCGGACGGATCTCGTCCTGAAGCTGGCGCTTTAATTCCGCGATCTCGTTCTGCGCTTCAGCGTACCGGTCCTCGGCCTGACGCGTCTCAGCATCGGCACGCGCTTTTTCATTTCTTTTCTCACGTGCTTCTTTACGGACGTACGCGGTCGACTCGGCCTTGACCGCAGCGCTGATCGCACGGCGAGCACCGACGTCGACCACCTCTTCGTCACGGCCGGCTTTCCAGGAGCTCTCGGCCGCTACGAGCAGCGACTCCGCCTCACGCAACTCATCCGCCGCATCTCGATCGGCACCTGCAAAGCGCGCGAGTGCTACGGCCTGCTTTGCCTGGAGGATCGTTGAAGGCGTCTTCGAATAATCAACCTCCGCGATCTCCGGAGTTCGGGCATCGCGGAAATAGTCGCTCGAGTTTCCGAAGTACTGGATCGCCGGCGTGGTCGGGATCTTCTTGCCGCTTACGGTGTACGGACTGAGATTCTCGAGCATGATCTCCTGGCTCGGCCGGCGAACCAGAAAATGCGGCTCGGCCGTGATGATCAACGCAAAGGTCTGCAGAGGAGTCGTGACGCTGATGCGCGAGTCGAACTCAAAAAATCCGCGCCGCTTTATCTCACCGAGATTGTCCGCCTGGCCATCCGGCGAGATCGCCCAAAGAACATACGTGGCATATCCGGCACCAAGCTCGAACGGACGCGGCATCTTCGATACCGACAGCTCGATCTCGGTACCGTTACGGCTCGTACGCTTGAGCCTCGCCTCACCCTTCATCCGGGGAAAGCGCGTCGTGCCCCGAAACTGCACGATCACCGGCTCATCCAGCGGGTAGGTGATAGCCGTCGTCCTGCGGGGAACATCGAGCTGTCCGAAAGCGACAAATGCGAACGCGAAAACAAAAAGAAGCGTCAACAACGATCCGAGTGCCTTTGAATTTTTCATATTTTGAAATCTCCGAAGCGGGGATTGGCTTTCTAAAAAGATGCCACATCATCTGCAATCGTTGCAAAAAGAAGGCTGTTTGGACAAACGGCGTCGCGCTCAAGTATATTCAACTTTTCCGCCGCAGATGAACGAATTTCGCCGCCTTCTCCAATACGTCCGGCCCCACTGGCTAATGTTCATCTTCGCGATCGTGGCGATGATCTTCGTCGCGGTTTT
>CAMLKY010000497.1 GCA_946480545.1 uncultured Acidobacteriota bacterium | reverse complement strand
AACAGATCACCGGTGCGGAAGCGGCCCTCGTCGTCAATAACTGCGCCGCGGCGGCTTTCGCTGTGCTGACGGTTCTGGCCGGAGGAGGTGAGACGATCGTCTCGCGCGGAGAGCTCGTCGAGATCGGTGGCGACTTTCGTGTCCCGGACGTGCTTGCTCAATCGGGCTCTGTACTCCGTGAGGTTGGGACCACTAACCGGACCAAGTTATCCGATTACGAAAAGGCGGTCGGTGAGAACACAAGGCTCATACTCCGCGTCCATCCATCCAACTACCGGATCGTCGGCTTTACCGAGAGCCCCGCGCTGCGCGATCTCGCTGCACTCGCGCATCGAAAGGGTATTCTTTTATACGAGGACGCGGGCTCGGGTGCCCTCGTAGACCTCACGGCATTAAGTTTAGGCGACGAGCCGCTGATTTCTCGCTCTATTGCCGACGGCGCCGACATTGTTACGTTCAGCGGTGACAAGCTCCTCGGAGGCTGCCAGGCCGGCTTGATCGTCGGTCGCCGTGATCTGATCGAGCAAATTCGAAAACATCCGCTATACCGCGCGCTGCGTGTCGATAAATTAGCGTACGCAGCGCTCGAGGCGACCCTTGAGCTCTACGCTCGTGAGATCGCGCACGAACAGATCCCGGTGCTGAAGATGTTGGCAGCAACTCGCGAAGAGATCGCCCGGCGCGCAACGGAAGTTGCCCGCACACTCGAGACTAGTATCGCCGGCGACGTCGAGATCGAACTCATCGATGGAGAATCGGTTGTTGGAGGGGGCTCTGCCCCGACAGTCCGGCGCGAGACGCGGCTTATCGCGATACGAGACAGCCGAAGATCGGCGGACGAGCTTGAGAGACGGCTACGCGGTCTGGAAACACCGGTGATCGCGCGGATCGAGCAGGATCGTATATTGATCGACCTGAGGACCGTTGAGGAAAGTGACGACGCCTCACTTGCGGATCTGTTGCTCGCGGCACTACAGTGATCAGCCGTTCTTCGCCGCAAAATCTTTCATAAAGTCGACGAGTGCCGCAACACCTTCCGGAGGAAACGCGTTGTAAATCGACGCACGGATCCCGCCGACCGATCGATGCCCGCGCAGACCGTCGAGTCCCGCCGCCGCCGCGTCATCACAAAATCTGTCTTCAAGTTCTTTCGAAGGAAGGCTGAAAGTCACATTCATCATCGACCTGCTCGAACGCTCGGCTCGGCCCGTGTAAAACCCGTCGCTCGAATCAATGCACTCGTACAACATCGATGCCTTACGCTCGTTTCGATCCTTCATCGCCACCGTGCCGCCCTCGCCGCGAAGCCATTCGCAGACAAGGCTGATCATGTAAACGCCCCAAGTATTCGGTGTGTTCGCCATCGATCCGTTATCGGCGATCTTGCGGTAATCGAGCAGCGAGTGTTGATTTGGGGGCACCTTCTCGAGCATATCTTCACGTATCACGACGACGGTGACGCCACTCGGGCCGATGTTCTTCTGCGCACCCGCGTAGATGACGGCATATTTCTCGATCTCGATCGGCTTCGACAGAATGTTCGACGAAGCGTCACAGATGACCGGAATGCCACCGGCGTCGAGGTCGTACGGGAACTCGACGCCATCGATGGTTTCATTCGATGTGTAATGAACGTAGCTGGCGTTGGGCGAGAAGCCGAGCTCCGATGGGTCCGGCACGGAGGTGAAACCCTGTTCTTCGGTGGAGAAGATCACCCGCGTCTCACCGCAGCGCTGCGCCTCGGTGACGGCCTTTTTCCCAAAAGAACCGGTAATTATGTAGTCTGCAACTGCACCGTGATGGAGGAAGTTCATCGGTATCATTGAGAACTGCAGGCTCGCGCCGCCTTGCAAGAAGAGGATCCGGTAGTTCGCAGGTATCGAAAGCAGGTCACGCAATCCCTGTTCAGCCGAAGCGAGGATCGGGGCGAAGTGCTTCGAGCGATGGCTCATCTCCATTACGCTCATGCCCGCGCTGCCAAACGAAAGCATCTCATCGCGTGCCCGCTCGAGCACCGGAATCGGCATAACCGCGGGACCTGAACTGAAATTGTAGACTCGGTGCATGGTGCTGAAAGGTAAAGGTAGCATAGCAGTCCGGCGGCGGTTAACTCGGGAAAAAGCGCAATTCAGGCGTTCGCGAACTCCCCGCTTCAAATTCGCATGCTTTAGAGTTAAAATTACGGAAAATCTGCAAACTCGTCTTGAAATACCCGCATCTTAGGGTCGGGTTTCATACGGTTCGGAGGCTCAAAACACAATGTTGCAAAAGAATTATCTGACGCTACTTTTAACAGTCGTTCTATGTCTTGCGGCGGGCGCTGCCGTTTTCGGTCAAACCGCACCTGTTCGGGGCGAGGTAAAACTGCAGAAGGCGGACGGCACCACGGTCCCTGTCGCTGATGCGCTCGTTGAGGCGTTTCGGACGGACATCGAACGCGGCAAGATGCCGGATGCCAAAACGAATAGGAAAGGCGAATTCGGTTTTGTCGGAATGCCGCTGGGACAACGCTATATGCTTGTCGTGAGTGGCCCCGGCATTGCTCCGATGATCGAGCCTGATATAAAGGGCGGCATGGAAAACATCGTCATCACCGTGCGTGAGGGTGACGGCAAGCGCCTCACCGAGGCGGAAGCTCGCCAAGCCGTAAAGTCTGCTGCGGCGGCACCCGAGAGTGGTGGCCTGACCGAAGAACAGAAAAAGCAGCAGGCCGAGAACGTTCGGAAGATGGTCCTCGCCATGATCACTGACGTCCGTGTCGTGCTGATCAAACTCGCCGATCGCCTGCACAACATGCGGACCATG
>CAMLKY010000496.1 GCA_946480545.1 uncultured Acidobacteriota bacterium | reverse complement strand
TTTCTATGGGAGTCCGACATGGTTTCAGGTGTGGGACCGATCACGGTAGACCCCAAACTTCAAAACGCGAAGGTCGGACGCGCGCTCATGGAAGATGTGATCGCACATGCCGATAGAAAGTCGACGCCGTCGGTAAGACTCGTGCAGGCGGCATATCACAATCGCTCGTTATCGCTTTATTCAAAGCTGGGCTTTGATGTCGTCGAGCCGCTTTCGAACATACAGGGAACTCCTATCGGTGTAACGATCGAGGGTCACCCGGTGCGTCGGGCGACCGCTGCAGACCTGCCGGCAATCGATGCCGTCTCGATGCGGGTTCACGGCATCACTCGCCATAACGAGGTTGCGGCTGCAATAGAACAGGGAACGGCGAACGTCGTAGAGCACGATGGGCGGATAACCGGATACACGACCGGCACCGGATTCTTTGGTCACACGGTGGGGGAAACGAATGAAGATCTGAAGGCCCTGATCGGCGCTGCCACCGAGTTTGCGGGTCCGGGTTTCCTGTTGCCGACGCGCAACAACGAAGTTCTTCGCTGGTGTCTCGCGCACGGATTGCGCATCGTACAGCCGCTAACGCTGATGAGCCGCGGCGTGTATCAGGAGCCACGCGGTGCGTTCATGCCGTCGATCCTGTTTTGATAATCATCATGATTACGCGGGGCGATGTTCAGAATATTGAGAGTACTCCAGATTCCGTGTCCGTTCCGTGCATTCCGTGTCTTCGGTGGTTCAAACATCATAGTGATCTCGAGTCGTCGATTCGCCCCGTTGTTGAACCACCGAACACACAGAAAACACGGAATCACAGAATGACCGCAGACTAGTAAGCCCTCGCGAACAGTACACGCCGATTCGACGGTGCGCCGGAGTATACGCATTTGCCGGCTTCTTCTGGGGCATTCAGGGGGATGCAGCGAATGGTAGCCTTCGTCTCGTCCTTGATCTTCTCTTCGGTCTGCGCGGTGCCGTCCCAATGGGCCGATATGAAACCGCCACGTTCGATCTGAGCCTTGAACTCGTCCCAGGAATCGACGGCGAACGTGTTCTCCTCTCGGAACGCCAACGCTTTCCGGTAGATATTCGACTGGATCTCATCGAGCAGCGACTTTATATGCTCGACGATGCCCTCGAGCGGACGCGACTCCTTGGTGAGCGTATCGCGCCGCGCGATCTCGATGGTGCCGTTCTCCAGATCTCGCATTCCCATACCAAGCCGCACCGGGACGCCGCGCAGCTCGTACTCGGCAAACTTCCAGCCGGACCGCTGCTTGTCATCGTCATCGTACTTCACTGAAATGCCGGCCGCCTTGAGCTCTTCAAAGATCGGGTTGACCTTTTCCGAGATCTTCGCGAGGTCCTCCGGAGTCTTGTGGATCGGAACGATGACCACCTGGATCGGCGCCAGCTTTGGAGGAAGCACTAGACCGTTGTCGTCCGAGTGCGCCATGATCAGCGCGCCGATCATACGCGTGCTCATTCCCCACGACGTGGCCCACGCATATTCGAGCTGGTTGTCTTTGTTCACGAATTGAACATCGAACGACTTAGCGAAATTCTGACCGAGGAAATGAGACGTGCCCGCCTGAAGCGCCTTGCCGTCCTGCATCAGACCCTCGATACAGTAGGTCTCCACTGCACCTGCGAATCTTTCTGCCGGCGACTTGATACCTTTGACGACCGGCAGGGCGACCCATTCTTCGGCGAACGTCGCATAAACTCCGAGCATGCGTTCAGTCTCCTCGATCGCTTCCTGCTCCGTTGCGTGTGCCGTATGACCTTCCTGCCAGAGAAATTCCGCGGTGCGAAGAAATAGGCGAGTGCGCATTTCCCAGCGGACGATGTTGCACCACTGGTTGATCAGCAGCGGCAGGTCCCGCCAGGACTGGATCCAATTCCGGTAGGTGTTCCAGATCACCGCCTCGGACGTGGGGCGTACGATCAACTCTTCCTCGAGCTTGGCGTTCGGATCGACGATCAGACCCTTACCGTCGGGGTTGGCCTTGAGCCGGTAGTGTGTGACGACGGCACATTCCTTTGCGAAACCCTCAGCGTGCTCTTCTTCTTTTTCCAGAAACGATTTCGGCACGAACAGCGGGAAGTATGCATTGACATGACCGGTCGCCTTGAACATGTCATCAAGGGCCCGCTGCATTTTCTCCCAGATCGCAAAACCGTACGGCTTGATGACCATGCATCCGCGAACCGCCGAATTCTCGGCCAGGTTCGCCCGCTTTACGATCTCGTTGTACCACTCAGAATAGTTTTCGCTTCGTTTTGGTAACGCCTTGCTCATAAGTATGAAATCGCCTGCCCGGCGAAAACGAAAATGATAGTCGAAAAACGCTGCTCGTACAATTTGCGGATTTTTCGGCTATTCGCTAGTCTTTGACTTCGTGCCGCTATGAGCGAGTTTCGACTGGATTTCCACGATACGGCCACAGCGTTCGCCGACAAATCGGACGCCGAGCTTCGCGAGAAATACCGCCTCTTCAAAATGCTGAATTCGCCGTTCCTGAATTCGTTCGGAACCCGTGCGGCGAAGTTCGCCCTGGCCCTCGGCCTGCCGGTCCAGGGAATCATCAAAAGCACTATCTTTGAGCAGTTCTGTGGCGGTGAAACCATCGGGGAATGCGAGCCTGTGATCGATCGGCTCGCACGCGCCAATATCGGGACGATCCTCGACTACGCGATCGAGGGGCGCTCCACGGAGCAGGATTTTGACAATACGAAGGAAGAGATCATCCGCACCATCGAGCGGGCAAAGAACGATCCCAAGATCCCGTTCGCGGTTTTCAAGGTAA
>CAMLKY010000495.1 GCA_946480545.1 uncultured Acidobacteriota bacterium | reverse complement strand
CGATTTTTGCTCAGCTTGCGGAAGGAAAGTCATCGCTCACGTTCGGCTTCACCGAGCAGATGAATCAGGCCGGACAGGAAGTTTTGGGTCCCGTATTCGCACAGTTGAATCCGGACGGCGGGCAGAGCTTATGAACACACGATACCTGTTCCCGGCTTTTATTCTTGTTGCGGCGTTTGGCGTCCATGCGTGTCGGTCGTTTTCAAGCGCCGACGCGAACCGGGTTACTAATTCGAGTTACATCCAGGTGTCACCGGCCGAGACCAACGCGGCCGAGCCGGCCGTCGCCGCTGACTACAAGGGAAATTTGTACGTTGTTTGGGTCGACCACTCTGATGAGAAGAACGCCGGGTTGTACCTGCAGAAGTTCGACGATAACGGCAGGCCCGTCGGCGAGCGCGTGAAGGTCAATGCCGATGGCACGGCCGTGAAGTCCTGGTATGGCGATCCGCCGACGATCGCGATCGGGCCTGACGCGGTTGTTTATGTTGGATGGAATCGCGCTAATCAGGACTCGCGGGGCAACGATCTGATGCTTTCGGTCTCGAGGGATGGCGGCGGCACGTTTAGTGAAGCCGTCAAGGTCAACGATGATACCGCACCCGCGTCGCATGGTATGCACTCGCTGGCGGTGGACGCGAAGGGACGGGTATATCTTTCGTGGCTCGATGAGCGGAACATTAAGATATCCGAGCACGCCGGCGGTGGACACCACGCGGAGCCGAATAGCGAGGTGTTCTTCTCAGTATCCGAAGACGGCGGGAGTACGTTTGCACCAAACAAGCGTCTTGCATCCGAGGTTTGTCCGTGCTGCAAGACGGCCCTGCTACTCTCCGAAGACGGGCGAATCTACGTTTCATGGAGACAGGTTTTGCCGGGTGATCTCCGGCACATCGCGGTCGCGCATTCGACCGACGGAGGATCGACGTTCTCGGATGGCGTGGTCGTCAGCGACGACAAGTGGGAGATCAACGCGTGTCCGGTGTCGGGTGCAGCGCTGGCTGCTGACGAAAACGGCAATCTGACTGTTGCCTGGTACACGGCCGGCACAGCGGGTCAGCCGGGAGTTTATACTGCTCGATCGGCCGATGGCGGGCGCACTTTCTCACGGCGAAGTCTGCTGAGCTTCGAAGCAATGACCGGGACTCCCGTCATTACGAAGACTGGTGGAGACATGTCATTTGTTTTTCCCCTGCCGGAGGGTCGCGTGGAGATCTGGCGATCAGACATCCGAAACGAACGGGTCACTGATGCGTCTTACCCTGCGGCGGTAAGTTCGAAAGGCCGACAGTATGTTTCATTCGTTCGGAAGTCCGGCGATCAGAGATCGTCCGTTTGGCTTGCCTGGATGGCCGAATGATCCGCAATCACTTCAGCCGCCCATACTTCTTCAATGCTTCCCGCAGCCGGTCGTGCGGCAATGCGTAAGCTGTGTTGCCATTCAGACCCTTCATCGTATCGGCCGCGAGCATCGCGTTTACGATCGCTTCTTCGGTCGCTTCGGCGGTGGCCCAGAAGAGCTGGTTGATGCGGTTGTTCGGGAGCATCGTCAGGTTCGCGACTCCTTCGTCCTTACTCGCCTCTGTCGCATTGGCTGTCGAGAATGCGATGAAGATATCGCCCGAGGAGTCTTCACCGCGGCCGCCCATGTTTCCGACGCCGAGCGAAACCCGCTTGACCAATCTTTTCAGTTGATGCGGAAGCAGCGGAGCGTCGGTTGCGACGACGACGATTATGGATCCTTGTCCAGTATCGGCATTTCCCTGAGTCGGGCGAAGGTCGGTGATCTCCTGACCGACCGGGACTCCCGCTACCCGGAACAGCGGTCGCGAGCCGTAATTGGCCTGCACGATGACACCGACCGTGTAACCGCCGAATCGTGCATCCAGTTTTCGCGATGCCGTGCCGGTGCCGCCTTTGAAGCCGTGGGCCATCATACCGGTCCCGCCTCCGACATTGCCCTCGGCGATCTCACCGGATTTCGCATTATTCAGCGCTTGAAAGACGTGCTCTTTCTTTACATGAAATCCGTTGATGTCGTTTAGGAACCCATCATAAGTTTCCGCGACGACAGGCAGGCTCAAGTCACCCGAGTAGCTTCCGCCGGCGCTCTTTCGAGTGCCCCACTCGATGACCGCATCGCGAACCACACCGACGCTGTGGGTATTCGTGATCATGATCGGCGTACCCAGTCCACCCGACTCTTCGATCCAGGTCGTGCCTGTCATCTCACCGTTCCCGTTCAGCGTGTGCCACGCGGCAAAGACACGGCCGCTGAAATTCTTTCCCTGCGGCAGGATCGCAGTGACGCCGGTGCGAATAGCGTTCTTGCCTTCACCCGAGATCAGTGTCGTGTACCCAACCTCGACACCCTTTACATCGGTAATGGAATTGTACGTACCGGTCGCAGCCGTAAACGGAACACCAACCTCCCGAGCCCGCGGCTTCTTCGTCTGAGCCGGGACGACGAGGTTAAGGATGACGGTTATCAGTACAAACGCGGAGACCTTTTTCATGATTGAAGATTTTGGCATTAATTTGGTGGGGCCGGAAACTCCGATCTAGCGATGTCCTGGTGGCGCAGCGTTGTTCGTCATCCAGGTGCTTGCCGCGGAGCGGCTAAGTGACCTTAGCCGTGGCCTTCAGGCCACGGCATTCCGTAAGCAGCCGCGCGTCGCGTAGCGACCGCAAGAAGCTCAATTACCGCTGACGCGGTAAAGACCCGCGGACGACGCCGTGGCCTTAAGGCCACGGCTAAACTCATGCGGTCGCTACGCGACGGCTTCTCGGGCCCGATACTGAATTAGAACCGTCAAA
>CAMLKY010000494.1 GCA_946480545.1 uncultured Acidobacteriota bacterium | reverse complement strand
GCAACTCTACGAACCTGACGTATTTCAACAACTTTGGGAATATAACGGGCACGAGCAGCACCCTGTATCGTGAACGGCAGATCCAGTGGGCGGCCCGCTTCCAGTTCTAGCCTCGGTTCCCGAGCATTTCTTCAGGCACGCTTCCGCTCGGAAGCGTGCCTTTTTTTGTGCTGAGCTGCAGATTGACCGTCGCCGGATTCGCGTTAAGATTTAAATCACGTGAGGATTCTGCAGATCTCATCAGCAAAGAACTACACGGGTACTGAGCGTCATCTCGTCGACCTTTGCCGCAGCCTCGCAACTCGCGGGCATGAGGTATTTGTCGCCCTTCGTCCGACCAGTGACTGGCAGCATCGGCTGAGCTTTCTACCGCCGGAGAATATCGTCCATGTCTCCGTCAGGAATTCGTTCGGGATCCTGAGTGCTATCAAGCTTGCAGATTTTGTCCGTGAGCACGACATCGAAATCGTCCACGCCCACGTCGCACGCGATTATGTGCCGGCGAGTATCGCATGCCTAACGGCTAAGAACGCGAGATTCGTCCTCACGCGTCATATGCTTTCTCCGCTCAAGCCGTTCAATAAGTTCGCATTGAAGAATCTTGCGCGGGCGGTGGGTGTATCCGAGTTTGTGGCGAGCGAGCTGCGAACCGTTTTCCCGGCGAATAAGGTCGTCACGATCCCGAACGGCCTGGATATCGACAATCTCCGCGATACGGCTGCTCTTCGAAAAGAGTTTCGAGACTTTCATCACCTCGCCGCGAATGTTCCTATAGTGGGCACACTAGGGGAGCTACGGGAAGCAAAGGGCCAGCGCGATTTTGTGCTTGCCGCTGCCGAGGTCGTAAAACAGATACCGGATTGCGTTTTTGTCGTCACTGGACTCGACCATACGATCGACCGTTCATTTCGACGCGAGCTTCGACGGCTCGCGAATGTGATGGGCGTCGCCGACAATTTTATCTGGCTCGACTGGCTCGATGACACGGGCCCCTTCTACAGTGCACTCGATGTTTTCGTGTCCCCTTCGCATTCGGAGAGTTTCGGGCTCGCTATACTCGAGGCGATGATCCGCCGAACGCCGGTCGTGGCTACTGCCACCGAGGGAGCCCGTGAGCTTTTGGGCGAGGAGGCGGAGCTGGTGCCGGTGCAGGACCCGGTGAAGCTGGCCGCGGCGATATGTTCGTCGCTTTCGGATCCTCGCCGCGCAGACAGGGGAAGGGCACTTCAAAAACGCGCCGCCGAGAAATTCTCACTTGAGCAAATGATCTCAGCCACCGAGAAGATGTACGGGGAACTGGGTCACAAATATTCTGTCCGGGCGACCGAGTAATTCCGTGCGAGTCTGATGATCATTTTAGACAGAACAATCTGTTCCGATTTCGAAGAGGCATCCTCGCGCGAATGGCTTGAGACCAACGGTATTGGCGGATTCGCGTCAGGCACAGTTGCCGGCGCCGGCACTCGCCGATATCACGGCATTTTGACCGCAGCAACGAACCCTCCACTCGGGCGCATCACGACGGTTTCAAAGATAGAAGAGACGCTGACGATAGGAGCTACAGCCTACGAGCTTTCCTCGAACCAGTATCCCGAGCGGATACATCCGCAGGGGTTTATCTACATGCGTTCGTTTCGGCTCGACCCGTTCCCGATATGGGAATTCGAAGTCGACGACATCATCGTTGAAAAGAGAGTCTTCATGGTCCACGGGCGTAATACAACCGTCTGTCGATGGAGCTTGAAGAGACTTCGAAATCGCGACCGCCGTCAGTTGTCGCTCAGCTTGCGTCCGCTGCTTTCCTTCGTGGACTACCACCATATTCGCCAGGACACGAATGAATTTGACGGAAGTTTCACGGAGAAGGGCGATGTTGTATCGATGCGGCCGGTTGCTGCGATGCCCGCGATCTTTTTTCGATCCGCCGGCGCGAGAATAGATCGCACCGGGCATTGGTATCGCAATTTCGAATACGCCATCGAACGCGAGCGCGGCTTTGATTTCCGCGAAGACCTGTTCCAACCATTCGAAATGAAGTTCGACGATGTTCGCTCGGTCTCGTTACTGATCTCAACGGATGACACCATCGAAGATGACCCGTTGAAGCTGGAGCGGGCCGAGACAAAACGACGCAGGAAACTCATCAGGGAGGCTCGGCCGAGAACGGATCTCGTCGAACAGCTTGTTTCTGCCGCAGACCAGTTCATCGTAAAGCGCGGCGCGGGCTACACGGTCATCGCCGGATATCCGTGGTTCTCGGATTGGGGCCGCGACACGATGATCGCCCTTCCGGGCCTGGCTCTTGCGACGCGGCGGTACGATGTAGCACGAAATATTCTTCTTGAGTTCACGAAGCACATCTCAAACGGGATGATCCCTAATCGCTTTCCGGACGTTGGGACCGATGCCGAGTACAACACGGTCGACGCGACACTCTGGTACATCGAGGCAGTGCGAGCTTATCTCGCCGCAACCGGCGATCACGCAACGGTCCGCGATCACATCTACCCGAAGCTCGCGGATATCCTTGTCTGGCACCTGAGGGGCACGCGATACAACATCCACGTTGATACCGACGGCCTGCTATACGCCGGTGAGGCCGGCGTGCAGTTGACCTGGATGGATGCAAAGATCGGCGATAACGTGATCACGCCGCGGACTGGAAAGCCGGTCGAGATACAGGCGCTGTGGTACAACGCGCTCCGCATCATGGCCGATCTCGCGGCACGATTCGGGGACGACCAAGACCGGGCTCGCTACATGGCGATGGGCGATCTCGCAAAGCTCAGCTTCAATGCGCTCTTTTGGAATGAAGAGGAGC
>CAMLKY010000493.1 GCA_946480545.1 uncultured Acidobacteriota bacterium | reverse complement strand
CGTCGGACGCACGATGATGAAGCTCGCGGGCGGAACTTTCGCGTCGAAGATCGATTACGAACAGTTCCTCGAACAGGGCCGCGAGTTTCAGAAGAATTACGATGAGAAGAAGCTCGACAAATTCTGGGCGGACATCATCAATGCCGGCCTGTCGCACCCGTTCCCGATCTGGCGCGTCTCGGAGATCCTCAAGTGGGTCGAGAGCGGCGAGTACGCGGATGTCTTGAAGAAGAATTAGCCGATGTTGGTTGTCTTTACGAGTGTTCCGGATCAGGAAGAGGCGCAACGTCTCGCTCGATCGATAGTCGAAGCCAGGCTCGCTGCGTGCGTGCAGATCCTGCCGAAGATGGCTTCTGTATATTTCTGGGAGGACGAAGTGCGGACCGAGTCCGAACACCTCTTGCTGATCAAGACTCTGCGAGAGAAGTTCGATGAGCTAAGCGACTTCATCCGGCAGAATCACAGTTACGATGTCCCGGAGATCGTCGCCGTCGATGCTGCGAAAGTGTCGGAGGATTATCTGAAGTGGGTTCATGACGTGACAGGGAGCCCCGCTAGCGGGTATGGTCTCTAACCTCAGTTACCCGCGGGACCTTTCAGATCTTTTCGTGCTCTTTCGTGTGATTGGTGTTTTTCGTGGTTCGACTTCGGCGTCGGACGAACCACGAAGTTCACGAAGCACACGAAACAACACGAAAGATCAAAAGCCATTTAGCGTCATCTGCGGTTAGCTGTCTTCACCAACACTCGACGCAGTAGCACCCAAGCCCCGGTCGCTACCGGCTCCCGGTTCTGACCCGTGATGCAAACAGGAATACCTCGTGCTTATTTGTTCGTGTTCTTTCGTGTGGGTTCGTCGTTCGACGGCTTCGGCGCTCGAAGACTGGAACCACGAAGTAACACGAAGTAACACGAAAGAACACGAAAAGCACGAATCCAAGACTCGCGACGTCAGTTAACCGGCGATGACCCGGACCAGATCCACCTGAATAATTCCGCTACCGCTCCCGGTTCTGACTTGTGTCGCTATCTTCGAGGATCCAAGATCTAAAATCCAAAATCCGGTCAGCTCTCGATCCCGCTTCCGGTGGACGGGCCGTTTGCACCGGCGTTGAAGGTTTTTACTACAAAGTCGACAGCGTCGCGTGGTGAGTCGGTCAGGTGGATCAGCCCAAGGTCCTCCGCGTTGATATTCCCCTCATTCAGCATCGTCGAAGTCAGCCATGCCAGAAGGCCGCGCCAGTACTGCGACCCGAAAAGCACTACAGGGAAGTTGCGGATCTTCCGGGTCTGGATCAGCGTGAGCGCCTCGAACAGCTCGTCCATCGTCCCGAAGCCGCCCGGGAAGATTATGTAGGCGTTGCTGTACTTGATGAACATCGTCTTCCGGACAAAGAAGTATTTGAATGAGAGCGATTTGGTTTGATATGGATTCGGCGCCTGTTCGAACGGCAGCTCGATATTGCAGCCGACAGAAACCTTTCCGGCCTCGAACGCACCGCGATTCGCTGCTTCCATGATCCCGGGACCGCCGCCGGTAATGATCTCAAAGCCCGCGACGGCCAGAAGCCTTGCCGTCTCTCTTGCCGCTTCGTACATCTCGGCGTTCTCATCGGTCCGAGCCGAGCCGAAGATCGAGACCCCGCGCGTGATCGTCGCGAGATCATCGAAGCCTCCGACAAATTCCCCCATGATCCGGAACACGCGCCACGAATCGGACGTCTTGTACTCGTCTTCCGGCTCCGGCGAGCGCAGCAGTACTTCATCATCGGTGAGGAGCCAGTAGTCCGGCTCTTTCTCGAGGACCCTGGCCTCGGCAACTGTCTCGGGCTCGGGCGGTGTCTTGACCTTTTTGGTCTTTGGTTTGTTAGCGTCAGTCTTTGCCATTTGGATTTTGGATTCTAGATCTTGGATTTTGGATCGGAAGAAAAATCCAAAATCCAAAATCCAAAATCTAAAATGGTCAGATTCCCATTATGTTGTATCCGCAGTCGACGTAGATAGTCTCGCCGGTGATTCCCGATGAGAGGTCGCTGACGAGGAACAGGGCGGTGTTACCTACTTCGGCCGCCGTGACGTTTCGCTTCAGCGGTGAGCGCTCGCCGACATAGGCGAGCAGGGTGCTCATGCCGCGGACACCCCGAGCGGACAACGTGTTGATCGGGCCCGCGGAGATGGCGTTCACACGGATGTTCTGCTTCCCGAGGTCGGCGGCGAGATATCGCGTCGAGGCTTCAAGCGCCGCCTTGGCGACGCCCATCACGTTGTAATTCATCACGACCTTTTCCGCGCCGTAGTAGCTCATCGTGACGATGCTTCCACCCTCGGTCATGAGCGGGGCGGCACCGAGCGCTATCTGCGTCAACGAAAACGCGCTCACTTGCAGTGCGGTCGTGAACGCCTCGCGGGTTGTCGTCACGAACTCACCTTCGAGCGCTTCGCGCGGAGCGAACGCGATCGAGTGGATAACATAATCGAGCTTTCCGTACTTCTGCTTTACGGCCTCGAAGGTCGCATCGACCTGGGCCTGATCTGAAACGTCGCACGGGACGACGAGAGAATCGGGCAGCGTGTTCGCAAGATCCTCAACGCTTTCCTTGATCCGCTCTGCCTGGTAAGTAAACGCCTGCCGAGCGCCGTGCGGGCTACACGCCGATGCACACGCCCAAGCTATCGACCGTTTGTTCGCGACACCGAATATCAATCCAACTTTGTTTTCTAACATAAATGGTTCGTTGTTCGTTGTTCGTAGTTCGTTGTTCGTGGTCCGTAGTGCGTATGTGTAGGTGCGACCCGCGGGTCGGTACCGTCCGCGTCAGCGGA
>CAMLKY010000492.1 GCA_946480545.1 uncultured Acidobacteriota bacterium | reverse complement strand
CCTCGCAACGTTTTGGGCGAGGCAACGTGTCGATGATCTCTCTATGCGACGCGGAATCGACGGAGCCAACATAGTGGAGATAAATAACGAGATCACTCAGCTCGGGCTCGAGTTCCGGATCATGACCGAATCCACATCGTTCGTCGCAGTCGAAGATCGGATCGTCAATCAAAACGGTAAACCGGTGACCGTGCAGGTGCCGGTCGGCGTACCCGACGGTGTTGATCCGGTAATGAGTGGGGCCAGTGCGACAGTTGATGTGATGTCGACGGTGTCAGGGCAAACGGTGACTGTCACCGCCAGCAAACACCGAAGTCCGTCGCGAGCGAGACCTGTCGCCAAGGGCGTGGTCGGTAGCGGCGTTGGCTACGGCAGCGGAAGCGGAAATGGAAGTGGTGCTGGCGCCGGTGCGGGCAATGTGCCGTTGGCTGCTGCGAGAACTACGGCAAACCTGATGACAATCTCGCCGGGCGCAGTCGCTGAGGTCATTGCTGACAACAAGCCAGTCGACGTCAAGTCGCCGGCCGAGTTACGTCTGCGGCAACTCAAAGACAAGACGCATGCGCGGGTGTGGACGCTCATCGAGAAAATCGCAAAGAAGGAGGCGGTTGCTGAATCCGAATTTGTTCGCGGCGGAGTTGCTTTGCTTGCTATCCGACTGACGGAAGTGACGCCTGAAGCTCTGCGGAAGCTCCGTGCGATCGGCTTTGAGATAACTCAACAAAGCGGATCGTCGATCTCCGGGTCTATCTCAGTTGAGAAGCTAAGAAGCCTCGTGGAACTCGATGAAGTAAAACTCATACTTCCGGCGAACTGAAAATTCCCACATCCACACCCGACAAAAAGGGCCGCCCAATTTTGAGCGGCCCTTCTCTATTCAGTTTTTACAATCGTATCTATTATTGGCTGATCTGAACGGTCCTGCGTCCGAAGCGTCGCGCCTCAGCACAGTTGGGAACCCAGATATCGATCTTTCGTCCCTTTATCGCACCACCCGTATCCGAAACCAGGTACGAGCCCGTGTACGACCCGGCGTTGAGACTAACTCTCGAACCTAACCGGAGGATCCTGGGGTCTGCCGCGATAATTCCGCGACGGACTCCGTGTCCCATTGCCGTTCTGCCTCTCAAACAATATGCAGTTGCTATAAAAGATCCCTTACTCTTTCCGGCTGATGCTCCTGCACCTGCCGATACTACCTTCCCTTTTGAAACTGTTTTCTTAACTAACTTATCGTCGTCTGCAACTGCTACTTCTAAATTCTCACTAACATTATTTAGTTTTAACTGCGAATCATTCGCTGAACTGAGTGTCTTGTCTGTCTTGGTTTGTGCGTACATAAAAACTACGAACATCCCGATAAGCGACAGAATGACGCCTCCTCTGACGAGATTTTTCATTCAATATGCTCCTGTCAATTTTTCGCCCCTAAAAACACAAAAATAGCCGGTTGAAAACCACCTCGTTCTCTCTCAGCTAATTCATTTTTGCGACATTATTTAGGAAGCTAAAACGGCGGCCAATTCCGCCTGTCCTCAACCGGTCGCGGTTGAAACATGGGTGAGATGGTATCACTTTAGCCCTCGGTTGTCCACCATCTCAAAATCCGCAAGTCCTTATATTATATGCCATTGGTGTTTTCCCCTTATTTTTATTGACTCGAAATGGGGTGTTTCTGCTAGAATCCCTGTTGCTCGTTCCACACGGGCCACGCCAGCATCAACAAGAATTCAAACCGGAATTGAAAGAGGAAACAACCTATGCAGGATCGCCGCCAGGGAGCGAGACATATCGTCTCATTTCCGATTCGTGTAAAGTGGAAGAACGAAGACGGAAAAGTCGTCGTTGAGGAAGGTCTGACAGAGAATATCGGTCTAACCGGCGCCCTTGTTTATCTTCCACGAGCGCTGCCGACCGTGGGCTCGAAGGTCGATCTGACAGTTACTGAGAATACGAAGGATGAGGTCACGGTCGGAGCCCAGGTGATACGCCTCGAGCGCAACGCGGCGCATCCACAAGTTGCGCTCACACTGACTGATGGGGTCAGGGCATGGAAAAAGAAAGTTTGGGAGCTCGCGGCTGAGACGGTAGCCGGGCAGAAGCCCGACGATCTCGACGACTGGTAAATTTAGCGGATGAAAATTCTGGTTTTGGGAGCAGGCCGCATGGGATATGGTGCGGCCTTTGATTTGGTTCACAACTCGCCCGATGTCACGACGGTTACCGTCGCAGACTTCGAAGAGTCGAAAGCGGCTGATGTCGCATCGAAGGTCGGCACACCGCGCATCGACGCGCGTTGCATCGACGCCTCGAACTACGATG
Organism: uncultured Acidobacteriota bacterium; assembly: GCA_946480545.1. Next base: position 503 of record CAMLKY010000492.1, on the reverse strand, counting down.
AAGTGGTCGCGCTGATGAACGGCCATGACGCCGTGATCTCGTGCGTGAACTACTGGTACAACGAATCGCTTTCACGTGCCGCTATCGAGACTCGCACAAACTTCTGCGATCTCGGTGGGAATAACTATGTCGTCGATTCGCAGCTCGCGCTCGACGCGGAAGCAAAAGCCGCGGGTATTAACATCATTCCCGATTGCGGGCTAGCGCCTGGCATGGTTTCGATTCTCGCGATGCACGGCGCTACGAAGTTCGACGAGATCGAAGAGATCCATATCCGGGTCGGCGGTCTGCCGCAGGATCCACAGCCCCCACTCGATTACCAACTCGTCTTTTCCGTCGAAGGACTGATCAACGAATACATCGAAGTCGCACGCGTTATCCGCGACGGCCGTATCACCGAAGTGGAATCGATGACGGAACTTGAAAGTCTCGAATTCGCAGGATTCCCCCCGCTCGAGGCATTTCAGACATCCGGCGGAACATCCACGCTGCCGGATACATTC
>CAMLKY010000491.1 GCA_946480545.1 uncultured Acidobacteriota bacterium | reverse complement strand
ATTCAAGCTGATCGCATCCGTAAAGCCGACAAGGCGCGAGGAGTTTGCGTTCCTCGAGCGCGGTGCGTTGGCGAAACGCGGAACTCGCGCGAGCATCATCGGGCTTGACGACTGGACCACGGTTGAAACCGTTTTGGAGATCAGCGACACAGGTAAATAGTTCTGGAGTCCCGATCCTTCCTAAGGGCGGCGTTCTCCGAAACAGGCCCCGGCCGGGGGGCGGGGACTCAAACAGTTCATTAAGGAGCAAGAAATGAAGAGACACAATCTTATTGGTAAAGCCCTTGCGATCGCATTCGTTGCGCTCGCGGCGGTTTCTGTGGCCGAGGCGAAGAACAAGAAATTTGGCCTATTCGTCGGCATCAATGCGTACACCGGCGGTATAAGCCCGCTCGGCGGCTGCGTCAACGACGCGACGAAAATGCGCGACGCGATGGTCGCGAAATTCGGATTCAAGGCAGCGGATACCACCCTGTTGACCGACGCCGCGGCGACCCGCGAAGGCATTCTCACGAACCTAAACAAGTACGCCGCACTCGCCGGACAGGGCGATATCCTGGTTTTTCACTACTCCGGCCATGGGACACTGTTTCCCGACGCTTTTTCGGAAGAGCAGGACGAAACGAAGCTCATCTACATGGAAGCCCCGAACGACGAAGGGCAGATGGAGGTCGTGTACGAACGCGACAAGTATGACTCGGCGATCGTGCCCTACGATGCACGCTCACGGACAAGCGGCAAGGCCTGGCGGAATCTGATCCTCGATGACTAGCTCTACGCGATCCTCGGTGGCGTGACCCGCAAAGGCGCCCAGGTCGTGCTCATTTCCGATAGCTGTCACTCCGGTTCGATCGACAAGGCGAAGAAATCGGATGCTAAACCGCGTACCGAGACGCTCGCAACGGTATTCGGCGTACGCCGGTTCAGCGAGCTTGATCTCGACAAACCGGCCGCGACCAGAGCGACCCGCACGCCGCCTCCGGCTAAGGGACTTTACCTTTCGATGACCGGTTCCAAGGACGATGAGTTCTCGCTCGATGCGAATATGGGTGGCACAAGGATGGGATTATTTACCGCGACGTTCCTGGCCGAAGTAAATAAGCTGCCCGCCCCAACTGCGCGGAAACCGATAACGGCCAACTACGAGCAGGTGATGGCAAAGGTTATCCCGGCCGTCGTAAGGCAGGCGCGGGCATGGGATAGCAATCAGACCCCGCAGCTCAATTACGAATTCGGGAATCCTAAGATGGCACTTTTCAGCGTGCCGCGTTAGGTAAACCGATGGGCGGCAGCGTAGACACTACGCTCCTCCTTTTCTGATAGTTCGAGTGCGGTGCGGCGAGGTGACCCCTCGCCGTACCTGCTTTCAGCATCGCTTCGGATGTCGACACTGACAGCGTCTTCGTTTCAACTCCTCATCGACCGGCTGGACGGTGATCCCCGGAGGTACGAAGAACTGCGGCTGAAGATCGTGCAGATCCTGAAATGGCGCGGCTGTTTGGAATCTCACGCGGACGACTTGGCAGACATAACTCTGGACCGCGTTGCAGCGAAGTTGGCGGCGGGAGAGCGGATCGAGAACATAAACGCGTTTACGGCCGGCGTCGTACGATTCGTCTGGCTCGAGCATTCGCGAAAGAACAAGATCGACGCGGTCGGTGATGACCTGCCTGAAACGAGGGTCGAGCCCGAGCTTCCCGACGATCCCGACCGTCGAATACAGTGTCTGAGGCGCTGTGTTGCGACGAAGTTCTCGGACGAAGAAAAGCGGCTCGTCATTAGCTACTACGACACCGATGCCGACGAGAAAGCGAAGACGGCACGACGACGTCTTGCAGAGAGCCTGGGTTTGACCTTGAATGCTCTAAAAGTTCGGTCCTGCGGGCTGAGAATGCGGCTCGAGGCGTGTATCAACGATTGTGTCGGGCCAGGACGGATACCCGAGTGATAATTCAATGAAAAATCAGACGGGCGTTATGACCGTTACCGATCATCCTGAGCAAGGTGAAAAGAACACTTACCGTTCGTCCTCTGCCGGTAACCCTTGTCGCAATTTATCGCACTCATGTGTAGTCAACGCTGAATGAATAAGCATGTCCACGACAACATCGAGCGTTACCTCCTCAACGATATGGGTGAGGATGAACGCGAGAAGTTCGAAAGCGAGCTCGTCGCGGATGACGCGCTGTTCTACGAGACGGCCGAACGCGAAAACGAGTTGGTGGACCAGTACGTCAGCGGCGGGCTGGCAGAGAATGCTCGGGAAGGATTTGAGAAGACGCTCGAGGTTCTACCTGCCAGAAAGAAAAAGGTTGATAACGCACGCGCTATCCACGAGTTTATTCGGACCGATCGAACTGAGGCAAAGACGATCACGATCGCGGAGAGGGGGGGCGGGCTGTCGCGACTTGGCCGGATCTTTTCATTTGCCTCGCCGGCGTTCCAATTCGCTTCTATCGCACTCATCATATTGTTTGCACTTGCCGCGGCTTGGCTTCTGACGGAGAACCGACGGTTGAGATCTTTCGAAAATGAGCTGGCGACGGCCCGAAGTCGAGAGGCCGAGCTCACTGCGCAAGTACAGACCGAGCGGGACAATGCTGGTGATCTCACCGCTGATCTGAGTGCCGAACGCGAGCGCATCGCCAGGCTCGAACAGGAGCTCGCGGCACTACGACGCGGTTCGCAGGATTCGTCGAACGCCAGGATCGATCCGCCCGCGCCTTCGATCGCGACATTGCTGTTGTCGGCGGTTGGGGTACGCGGCGGCCCGGCACCGGTGAAAAGTCTCAGTATTCCGGTGGGGGTTGATCGGGTCGCCGTATCGATG
>CAMLKY010000490.1 GCA_946480545.1 uncultured Acidobacteriota bacterium | reverse complement strand
ACAGGACGACGTGATATGCCGCTGGGTCAAAGAACTGGCGGTACATCGGGATCAATCCGCCGCCCGGCCCGCCGTGCAGGAATACCACCGGAATACCTTCCGGATTTCCAACACGCTCGTAGTAGATCTCATGAATGTCCGAGACCTTCAACATGCCCGAATCAAAGGGCTCGATCTCCGGATAGAGTGTTTTCATATGGTCTGATGATAGCTGAATCCGCGGTGGATTTTCGAATTTCGATTTGCGATTTGCGACCTCTCTCTGCGGGCTCTGCGAGCTCTGCGTGAAACCTAAACCGGGGAATGTCAAAGGCATAATCTCACGCAGGGCTCGCAAAGCCCACAGAGATTTTATAGAAAATTGTCGGACCACAACTGAAACACCAGCAGAGTCCATAGCTCCTTATGATGCGATGCGGTGCCGGTCTCATGTTCGCGGATCAGTCGTTGGACGTAGTCGACATTGAACAACCTCTGCGACGTCAGCCTGTCGGGCGCTAGCATCTCGTGCATGAGCGGATTCAAACGTCCTTTCAGCCATTCAGCGATCGGGATCCCGAAGCCTTTTTTCGGACGGTGGAGGATGTCGCTCGGAAGCAGTTCCTTCATCGCCTCTTTGAGGATCACCTTACCGCTCTTGCCCTCGAGCTTGTATTCGACGGGGAGCGATGCGGCAAACTGGGCGACGCGCGGGTCCAGAAACGGGGCTCGCGTTTCAAGCGACACGGCCATCGCTGCCCGGTCGACCTTCGTCAGGATATCTTCCGCGAGATAAAAGTTGATATCCGCGTATTGCATACGCTCGACCACCGCTCCAGCTTTGGATGTGCCGACGAGCTCACGGACGCTTCGATAAATGTCCGCGTCCGTGTCTGCGAGAACATCCTTAGTAAACAGGCTCGCGTGCTGCTCGGCAGCGAAGGAACCAAACCAGGAATGATGTCGCTCGACTTCATCTAGGCCGGCCGCGCGAATAAATCGTTTCGCCTTGTAATCGAACGAGAGATTGTTTGTCGAAACGGGTAACGCGTTGACGATCGGCTCTATCAGACCTCGGCGCAGAAAACCCGGAATAGCGTTGTACTTCGCTGCGACGCCGTGTGCGTAGTACATAGGATACCCAGCGAACAGCTCGTCGCCGCCATCGCCGCCGAGTGCAACGGTCACATACTTCCGGACGAAGCTCGCGAGGAGAAACGTCGGGATCAGCGAGCCGTCGGACATCGGCTCGTCGAGCCACTTTCCGATGTCGCCGATCAGATCACCCGCCGTAGCCGCGCTCAACTTTTCTTCATAGTGCTCGGTATCGAGATGCTTCGCGACGCGCCGAGCGTACTGCGATTCGTCGAACGAATCTTCCTCGAAGCCGATCGAGAATGTCTTTACTCTCTCTGTCGCATGCTCCGCCGCGAACGCAGCAACGGTCGAGGAATCGATGCCGCCTGAAAGCAAAATACCAAGTGGAACATCCGAGACGAGACGCATGCGAACCGCGTCGGAAAGCAGCTCTCTTAATTCATGAGCCGCCTCTTCTTTGCGTCTTTGCGTCTTTGAGGGAGCAGAGCCTCGGGCACCCCTCCTTCAGAAGGAGGTGAGCTAGTATCCTCATCCCACTTCAAATCCCAATACCGTCTTACCCGGACCTCGCCGCCCTCGACGATCAGCATGTGCGCCGCGGGGAGCTTGCTGATGCCTTTGTAGATCGACATCGGCGCCGGGACATAATCGAATGACACGTAATGCCGAAGCGCGTTCAGATCGATCTCATTCTTTACGGACGGGTGCGCAAGAAGTGATTTCGGCTCGGATCCCCAGATCAGCTTTCCATCGAAGACGCCGTAATACAGCGGTTTCTCGCCAAAGCGATCCCGGGCGATGATCAGCTTCTTCCGACGCGTGTCCCAGAGCGAGAACGCGTACATCCCGTTCACACGATCGACCAGAGCCTCGCCGTACTCTTCGTAAAGATGGGGAAGTATCTCGGTGTCGGACCGGGTAGTGAACCGATGGCCGAGCTTTTCGAGATCCGCTCGGACCTCACGGTAGTTGTACAGCTCGCCGTTCATCATCACGATGACCGATCGGTCGCAGTTAAAAACCGGCTGGTCGCCGGTCTTAAGGTCGATAATCGACAGCCGCCGCATCCCGAGGGCCGCCCGGTCATCGATCCAAAGCCCCTCAGAGTCAGGTCCGCGATGCACGATCGTCTCGCACATCGAGTGCAACACGGCTTCGCTGTTTTGATCTTGAGTTGTCTTCAGGTTGAGCCAACCTGTGATACCGCACATCGCTACTTCATTCTATCCACTTCGCGCCAGCCGTTCGAGCCGGGAGAGAGTGAGCTGCATTGCGCCTTCCCAAACGGATGGCTCGCGCGACTGTATTTTTAGCGATAAAACGTCTACCGTATATCTTCTCTTGATGGATACGACCCAACAGAAAAATACCCCGACATCCGGACCCGAGCTTTCGCTTTTTCTGCCGGTGCTTGATGAGGAAGAGAATCTTCGGCCCATGCACGACAAGATCCGGGCCGCTCTGGATAGGCTGGGGAAAACTGCCGAGGTGATCTATGTCGACGACGGCTCCACGGATCGTTCACTGGAGATCCTGAAAGCGATCGCGGCGACCGATGACGCGCAGGCGCGCGCCATTCTTGTGCAGCTCCTCGAGCTCGTTGCGCAGGTAGCCCCAGTAGTAGTTGTTCTGGAACATCGCGGGCCCGCCCCAGTCGTTCTCGCTCCAGGCGGCGAGCCCCGAGCCGGCGATCGAGGTGGTCGCCCGGGTGATGACCGGCTTCGTCACGCCGAGCTTGGAAGCAAGCGCGCGCAC
>CAMLKY010000489.1 GCA_946480545.1 uncultured Acidobacteriota bacterium | reverse complement strand
CGATTCCGGCGAGCAACGTAACGGTGCCGTCTTCGGAGATCTTCCGGATCGTGTGCGAACCGGTGTCCGCGACCACGAGTTCGCCGGTCGGAAGAAAAGCGATCGCGGATGGTGTTCGCAGTCCGCTCGCGAAGACCTGCGCCTCGGTGTCGCCGGAAATCCGTTTGATCACCCCAGCTGCGCCGTCTGATATGTAGACGACCTCATTTTTTATCGCGATCCCAAAAACTTCGCCCGTGTCACGACCGACGCTGACCGAGGTCACGTGCCGGTAACTGATGGGCCGATCGGCGTCCCCGTGTTTGCATGCGTAGGTACCCGCGATCATGAGCAGCAGGGTGAGTAAGAATATCCGTGGGACGCTATAAATCGCTTTTGGCATCGAGTGAATATGAACGAGAGGGTATTTCGATTATAGAGAACGCCGGGCCGTGATTGCCATCAAGGTCAACGTCTCGGGTGTGGTGTGAGTTAGTCGAGGGCTCATGATTTCAAATGGCTCAATGCTTTCTGAAATCATGAGCCCCCATTTCGCAGCAGAGCTGGTCGGTGTCCGCCTAGTTCTGTTGCCCGGTGAAGTCCTGGTTCGTCACGTCGCCAGTGTGATTGAAGGTTATGCTCGGCGGTGTAAACGCGTAGCCTTTTCGTGATGGCGTGATGGTATACGTCGAACCTGTCTGGATCGATGGGAAGCTGTAATAGCCGAACGGATTCGTGACGGCGATCATGCTCGTCATCCCGCTCGTAAGGCTGACGACCACGTTTCCGATACCACTACCGCTCGCATCGGTGATGCGTCCCCCGATCTGCGCATTCGCCACGATCGCATCGGGCTGGTATCCGCAGCCGTTGATGGCGCCCGAAGTGCCAAGCGTGTTGCTCATCTGCACGCCGAGGCTGGTAAGCGCCCCAGTCGATGTGTTGACCGAGAAGGTCGTCACGTTGCGGCTTATGCGGTTTCCTACGTAGAGGAAATTGCCGGACGCCGTGATCGCGAGACAGTTTGCCGTCGTCCCGCCCGTAGCGAAGGGCGAACCGGTTACGGGTGCGACGGTTGTTGCCGGTCCACTCCCCGAGATCTGATAGACGCCGACATTGTTACCGGAATTACCGGCGACAATGTAGAAGTTCCCGTTGGGATGGATCAACCCATACCTTCGCTGAGTTAGTCCCGACGGGAATGGATTGCCTGTGACCGGCGAAAGAATTCCGGACGACGTCGTGAAGACGCGAATGTTGAAAGCATTGTCAACACCGAAAAAGCGCCCCGCTGTGTCGGTCGCATACGCGATAGTGCTTGTTCCTCCTGCGGGAAACGGCGAGCCCGTCAGGGGTGTCAGAACGCCGGTCGATGTGTTGACGCTAAAGCCGGCGATGACGGTGCCTGTGTTTCCTCCGACATAAAAGTAGTTGCCGTCGCGGCTGAACGTGCTCGAGAACGCCGATGTCGCTCCAACGAGAAACGGATTGCCAGCGGCAGGCGTGGACGTGGTCGGAGTAATGTTGAAGCTAAGTGAGCCGGCCCCACTGGATCCGTTTGAGACGATCAAGGGCGATCCGCTCAGATGGACAGCGATAGAATTCCAGTTGCCCGTACCCAAAGCGATCGGGCTGAACGGCAAAGGCGTCAGTGAGCCTCCGGCGTCGATCGAAAATGCGCTGACACTATCCGAGCTGTCGTTGATCACATACAGCCGGCGGTTTGCCGGATCGACCGTCATGCGCTCGCTCACGATCGAGTTTATGCCGCCATTCTGAACACTGACGGGAAATCCGGAAAGCGGCGTTAAAGCACCCGTCGACTCGTTGACTTGAAAACCGAAGATCCGGCTTCCGGTTTCGATATCGTTTAGCAGATACAGGAATCCCGCCTGGGTTCGACTCGGGGCAGCCATCAGCAGGATAGCTATAAAGGCGAAAAACGCCGCCTGATCGCGCAGACGGCGAAAACATGTGCGGTTGGACATTTGCTCCTCCTCTTTGTGGATTCGCCGGATCGCTCGAATTACATTGGACCGGCAGATTAGTTTGGAAGTTGGTAGCGGAATCTTACCACCACCTTTGCGGGCTTGGCGAGCTTTGCGTGAAACCGATTTCACGCAAAGCTCGCCAAGCCCCCAAAGTTATCCGCTCGCAGACCCTCACTCGACACTGTCGCACGTTATTGTTAAACTAACTCCCGTGGTGAGTTATTGCGACTTGCGGCCACGTAAAATAAGCGGCTAAACAGCGAGAGCGATTGTTACGAAGACTCTATGCGTTTAGCATGGAGTCTTTTATTTTCGACTTGCGATTTTCGATTTGCGATCGCATCGACTCCGCACTCGTTTGCTGACGGCGCGTGAATGCGCGGCAATCGCAAATCGAAAATCGAAAAATCGCAAATATGCCAAAGTTTCTCGACATTCTGAAAGAACGCGTCATCGTCTTCGACGGTGCGATGGGCAGCAATCTGCAGGCTCTCAACCTGACGATCGATGACTGGGGCGGCCCCCAGTTCGAGAACTGCTCGGAGAATCTTCTGTACACGCGGCCCGACGCGATAGAGAAAGTTCATACGAGTTTTCTCGATGTCGGATGCGACGTTATCGAGACGAACAGCTTCGGGGGAAGCGAGGTCGTTCTAACCGAGTTCGGGATCGCGGAAAAGACCTACGATGTAAACCTGAAGGCGGCGCAGCTTGCCAAACGCATCGCCGCGGATTACTCGACGAAGGACAAGCCGCGGTTCGTCGCGGGCTCGATAGGCCCCGGAACCAAACTCCCGACGCTTGGTCACATCACTTATCGCGATCTCAAGGACGCTTATCGCGAACAGGTTCGCGGGCTTCAGATCG
>CAMLKY010000488.1 GCA_946480545.1 uncultured Acidobacteriota bacterium | reverse complement strand
CTTGCGGATACTCGGAAAACACTGGCCGGCGCGGTCGGCGAACGACACGAGCACTTCACCGTCGCTGATCGACATCGCGACGATCTCCGGCAGCGAACGGCCGCCGATCTTTACATCGCGTGCCTCCTGTCGGAGGCGTGCGCCGTTACATTCCGGACAGGTCGTGTATCCGCGATACTTCGCGAGGAACACACGGACGTGCAGCTTGTACTTCTTTGTCTCGAGCCACTGAAAGAATCCTTTGATCCCGCGCCAGCCATCGTCGCCGTAGATGATGTTGTTCTGCTGATAGTCATCAAGATCCGCATACGGCTTGTTAACATCGATGCGAGCCGATGACGCGTACTTCATGAGTTCTTTCTGTGCCCAGGAATGCTGGGGCCGAGTAAACGGTTCGATGGCTCCTTCCTTCAGCGAGAGCAGCGGATTCGGGATCACGAGGTCGTAATCGACACCGATAGTATTGCCAAAGCCCTGACACACGGGACATGCTCCGAACGGGGAATTGAAGCTGAACAGGTGAGGCTCCGGCTCTTCGTAAACCGTGCCGTCATACTTGCAGACGAACTTATCCGAAAATTTAAGTTTCTGGTTTCTAGTTTCTGGTTTCTCGTTGGTGTCCGCAGAACCAGAAACTTGCGACCCGGAACTAGAAACTATCTCAGCCGCGTGGCCCTCTCGAAAACAAGTCTCAAGCGAATCGACAAGCCGTTGGCGAATCTCGGGGTCAGCCTTCAAGCGGTCGATCAGGACGAACGTGTCACTGAAATCTTCGAATGGATAATCTTCGGGACGCTGAAGCTCGATGATGTTCCCATCGCGATACAGTCGTGAAAATCCCTGCTGCAGCAAAAGTATGAGATATGCCGAAACACTCAACTCGTCCGACTTGACGGCGGTTTTCTTTTTCGCAGCTTTCTTCTTCGGCCTAGCTCGTTCGCTCGCGCCATCGTCCTGAAAGATCGGGAACAGGACATAAAATCGCGTACCCGAGGGCAGCTCGGCAAGTATTTCATCGGCGGCGGATTCGGGTGAGTCTTTCTTCACCTCGCGGCCGCAGACGTGACAGAAGGTCTGACCGGCCCGCGCGTAGAGCAGTCGCAGGTAATCGTAGATCTCGGTTTGCGTCGCGACGGTCGAGCGCGGGTTGCGTGTAGTGTTTTTCTGCCGAATCGCGATCGCCGGTGCGATGCCGGTGATCTCGTCCACGTCCGGCTTGTCCATCCGTTCGAGGAACTGGCGGGCATAGGCGGAAAGAGACTCGACATAGCGTCGTTGCCCTTCGGCGTAGATGGTATCGAAGGCGAGCGACGACTTTCCCGATCCCGAAACACCGGTCACGACTGTGAGCTTATTGTGGGGCAGCGATACCGAAACGTTCTTTAGATTATGAACGCGTGCTCCACGAACTTCGATGGCGTCTTCCTCTTTCGACATAACCGCCTGCATAAGGTGAAAAATCCGGCCCTGTGAGAAAAACTAAATTCTAGCAAACGGGGTAATGTCGACAAAGCCACAACCGAAGGAGTGTGGACGGAAGGACGAGTTATGCCCGCGAAATACGCGAATGGGACGCGAAAGAAGAGAACTTTCTTCTTAGCGTTGTTTCGTGCGATTAGTGTGGTTATGATCTCCAACCACCAAGTACGCGAATCACACGAAACGACACGAAAATCCTTTCGCGTATTTCGCCAGCAAGTCTCTCTACCACCGCACATCGTAATTCGAGAAGTTCTCACGCCAGGGTTCGGCTGATTCGACTGTGAGAACGGGAATCCGGCCGTCGAAGCACAACGGCGCATCGAGAGGCCGGCGGAGGCGATAACAATATCCGCGTGGTGAGGCTACCGAGATCGTGATCTTATCTTCCGCGATACGGCATACGACGGCGACACGCCAGTCGGTACGCGAGCGCACCAGCAAGCGTCCGCCGAGCGGGATACAAGAGAGGGTTAATTCAGTTTCGGGAGATTCCATCGGCGTTGATAATTCTTGTATTGAGACTCCGGCAATTGGACGAGGTAGGGGTTCTTCGCGACGTCTATCCAGGAGACGATCCGCTCGAGGTTCCCTCGGTCCATTGCCGTACAACCGGCCGTCGCTGTCGAGGCGTCTCTCCAGATATGCAGGAAGATACAAGATCCGTTTCCGCGCACGACCGGGTACGTGTTGTGGGCTACAAAGATGCCAAGCTCGTATGGAGGTCCGACAGCTAGCATCTTCTCCGAACTCTTCCAGTCGAAATTCCCTACCTGCAGGCGACCGACGATCTTGTTGTAATGGGTCGAATTCACGTCATCCACGCACTCGGTCTGTGATTCCAAGCGGACATACGGGAACGCAAGCTGTTCAGGTTTCACGGCGATTCCGAAAACTCGGGTGAGCGGAAACATTCCGGCCGGCGATTTACCGTCACCCTCCTTTTTGAATTCTGTCACGGTCTCGGGGGCTGAATCCTGAGACCACGCCAGGCCGGTCCGCCCAACAACGATAGGAAATTCGTCACCCACAGCCTTCCATTTCGACGTTCGGGTCTTTCTTTCGTACATACGACCTCGTCCGGCGGTCGTCGTCCAGTCCTTCGTTATTACCACCACGGCCTGAAGTGACTCCGCGAACGGAACCTTGACGGCAGGAGGTTGAGGTTTCTTTATTTGAGCTGCAACAGGTAGTACGAATAGCGTTGCGATGACGAGAGCGAGTATTTTGATCATGGAAAGAATCAGCTGCGAGTATTTCGATCTTGAACCAATCCCGAACTTAGCGGCAACAGTCAGAACCGGGAGCCGGTAGCGACCGGGGCTTTCAAGCCGGTTGCGTCTAGTGCTGGCCGCGACAGTTAACCCGCAGATGG
>CAMLKY010000487.1 GCA_946480545.1 uncultured Acidobacteriota bacterium | reverse complement strand
TGGTCGTTGATCATCTGAACGCCATTCAAAGTCTCTTCACCCTCGGGAATGACATCCTTCCAGACCGGAGTCTTGTCCGTAACGTTCACGGTCACGAGCTTGCTTCGCTCGGCGCCCTTGTCGGTGCGGAAGTAAAAGACCGGGCCGTCGTTGCCGACGAACGAGTAGCTGCTGGTTCGATCGGTTACGAGCGGCATGATCGGAGCCTTCTCCATCGAAAGGTTCTTCACATACAGCATGTTCATCCGCTCGGTTCCTTTCGCGACGCTGATCAGCAGCCAGTTGCCGTCCTCGGTGACACCGCCGCCCATGAACAGCTCACCGTCTTCGGGTCGTTCGTAGACGACGTAGTCCTCAGACTGCGGAGTGCCAAGCTTATGGAAATAGATCTTCTGGAATTTGTTCGCGCCTTTCAGCTCCGCACCGGCCTGTGCATCGGGGAATCGGCTGTAGTAAAAACCGGAATTGTCTTTCAGCCACGAGACGCCGCCCTGGCGGTTCGGCTTGAGAGTGTCCGAGAGATGCTCGCCGGTCTCGACATTCATCACTTTCCATTCGGTCCTATCCGAACCGGCGACCGCTATGCCGTATGCCCACAGCTTGCCGTCGTCTGTAAATGACGAACCGCTCAACGCAGCCGTACCGTCGGCCGAAAGCTTATTCGGATCGAGGAGAACGCGGCCCGGATCGTCGATCGAATCGGTGATGTACAGAACACTCTGGTTCTGGAGCCCGTTGTTCTTCGAATAGATGTAGTAATTTCCGACCTTGAACGGAGCCGAGTATCGCTCGTAGTTCCAAAGCTCGGTCAGCCGCGATTTGATCTTGTCGCGTTCGGGGATCGACGCCAGATACGCGTCCGTGATCTTATTCTCTTCCTCGATCCACGACTGGACATCCGCGGATTTTGTATCTTCCATCCAACGATATGGATCGCTGACCTGGACGCCGTGATAGTTATCGACCTGTTCGACCTTCTTCGGCTTCGGATAATTAAAGCCGTTCTGGGCCGAGACGCTCGACAGGAGCAGCGCACCAAGCGCCACAAGCAGACTTAACCTTCGAAACATAATGCGTTTTACCTCGTTCAAATGGAGTGGATTTAGTGCGTCAATTATAGGCCGCGATGCGATAAACACTCAAGGGATTTCGAGCCCTTGGCGTATATGAAAGGCGATCGGAACGACAAAAACTACGGCCGGCGGTCTCGGACTCGGTAAATTAGACGCTCGAACCAGACTTCTTATAGTAAAATGGCGACGTAACCCTTCCATCCACTACTCCCGGTTATTGAGGTCCAGATGATCAAAAACTTGAATCAATATTGCCTGGCGATCGTCGCCGCGCTAATCGTCTCGTCAGTTTTCGTGTCCGAAGCGACCGCCCAGTGTGGCGTTTACCTGAAGCGCACGAAAATGCAGGTATTTCCCGTTTCGAGGGTGCACGTCGACATGGCCGCGGAGATGAATGGCGACAGCTTACCCGACCTTTTGGTGTCTGAAACTCAGGACGGATCCTACTTCTCGCGTACGCGAACGTTCGTGCTCCCGAATCTGGGAGGCGGGTCGTTCGGAGCGCCGATCGCGACCGTTGTACCGCCGGCCGCGACACCGACTTACTCGGGAATCAGGATCATCCGAGCCAACAATGACGCACACAAGGACTTCCTCCTGTTCTTCGGAAGCTTGTCCGGATCCTTCAGGATCATGGTCAACAACGGTGACGGAACATTTACGGCGCAGCCAGTGATCAGTACATCTACGCTCGGTTATCCGGTCGGCGTCTTCGATCTGAACGGCGACGGATTCGACGACTATATCGGACGCATCGGGAACTCCCCGTATCAGGTGATGTACAGCGAATCAAACGGCGACGGAACCCTCGACCCGCCGGTGCAGATCTTCGATCACTCGACAGGGAACGTCGGTGATTACAACGGCGACGGCAAGATGGATTTTCTCGAGGGCGATCATCTTCACCTCAACCAGGGGAATGTCACATTCAACACGGTAAACGTGGCCGGATGGGCCGGCACCGGCCTCTCCGACGTAGTTTGGGGGCAAGGAGATTTCAACAACGACGGCAAGACGGATATTTTGATGGCTCCGCTGAACGGCACGCGGCAGTTTACAACCGTGATCAGTACCGGGGCGGGATTCACGCGCACGACTTACAACGTCTCGAATGACACGAACTGGACCGGGTTTCCGACCGCGGAAAACGTGAGCGGCGACGCGGCCACGGACGTAATCTTTCACCCCCAGAATTTGGCGAAGAAGGCTGTATATACAAGCGACGGCGCCGGGAACCTTACTCGTCAGGATCACGACGGCCGGTGGTTTACCTACAACCAGCAAACCACTGCCACCGCTGACTTCGACAACGACGGAAAGGTGGATCAAGTTCGCGGGTCGAGTGCGACAAGCAACTCGAGGATCATGCTTCGCGACATCACGAGCCTTTCGTTCCTAAAGAATGTATGTGACAAACCCGGTCAGCCGAACATCGTCGACTACGATCATTCGGGCACTACGGATTGGAGCTTCTGGGATCCCGCAAGCGGCGACTGGTCGCATCGCACAAACGGAAACAACCGCGAGCTTCTCGCCCAGCAGACCATCAATTGGGGATTGGGAAGCCTGGGTGACATTACGACTCCGGGCGACTTTGACGGTGACGGCATCACCGACCGGGCCGTGTATCGCGACAGCACAGGTTACTGGTACATCCGCCGCAGCTCCGACGCCGCCTGGTTCGTGATGCGGTTCGGACTTCCCGGAGACGAGCCCGTCGTCGCCGATTACGACGGGGACACGATCAGCGATATCGCCGTGTGGAGACCCTCGGACGGCAACTGGTACATC
>CAMLKY010000486.1 GCA_946480545.1 uncultured Acidobacteriota bacterium | reverse complement strand
GTCGTTGCCGCCGGATTCTTCTTCGCGGCGCGGCAACACTTCACCTCGATGGAATACGGTCTCAAGAACTCGAAGCTGCGTGAGCAGATCGAGAACCTTGAAGCCGAGAAGCGCCGCTTGCTGCTTGCCCGCGAAGTAGCGATGTCCCCGGTCGCCATCCGGAAAGCGGCACGCGGATTAGGTCTTCGTGAAGGAGCCGGGGAAGAGCCCATGATGGTCGCTGCTGCAACCAGGCCGGCACCGAAGACCAGTAACGCGATTGCAGTGAGCACCAAACCCGACGCCGCCGAGCAGAAGCGGTCCACCCAAACGATAATTAAGACGACCTTGAGTACACCGGCCGCGCGACCCAATCCGTCGAATGGCGAGACGCGCATGCGGGTTGCCGACAGTACGAAAGAGCGGAAGGAGAAGACAGAGGTTGCGGCATTACTAAAACTCAAGTAAGACATGACCCGGACACGAGCGAAGAAAAAGAAGAAGGTGAACTTGAAGCAGACCGCGTTTACACGGTTCATGCTGATCATCGCGGTCTTCGTACTCTGGATCGGGGGGATCAGCGTCCGGCTGGTACACCTTCAGGTTCAGCAGGCCGACTGGCTCAAGCGGCAGGCGGAGCTCATTCGTTCGAACACCGAGCAAATGCAGCTTTTGCGCGGAACGATCTATGACCGAACCGGTCGAAAACTCGCGATCAGTATTAACGTCAAGACGCTTTATGCCGATGCCACCGCGATAACCGACGTCAAACGCTCGGCGAAAGCGATCGCGAAGGCCCTGGAGCTCAACGAAGCCAAACTATATAAGCAGCTCGCCGATGCCAAGGAGAACGATCGTCGCTTTGTTCCGCTGGTAAAAGGTTTAGACAACGCGGCGTCCGAGCGCGTCAACCGATTACTCGAAGACCCGAAGGTCACAAAAGCCGACACCCCGAAATTCGAAGGCTTGCATTGGCGCGACGACCAGAAGCGCAGCTACCCATACGAAACGCTCGCCGCGCACGTCATCGGCTTCAGCAACGCCGACGGAAAAGGGCAGGCCGGTATCGAACAGTCCCAGAACGATGAACTTTACGGCGCCGTCATCAAGAAAGTACAGCAGCGTGATCGGCTCGGCGGCGTGTACGATGAAACCGTGACGGAGAAAGAGCCTCCCAAGGACGTTCATCTCACGATCGATGTCGCGGCCCAATACGCGGCGGACCAGGCGATCGAGCGACGCGTGAAAGAATCGGGTGCGAAATCGGGAAGCATCGTCGTGATCGATAACCGAAACGGCGACATCCTCGCGATGTCGAATTACCCGACTTACAATCCGAATCAGCTTAATGATATCCGGCCGGACAATCTTTCAAACGGCGCGATCCAATCGATCTATTCGCCCGGCTCAGTCTTCAAGTTGATAACCTACGGATCAGCTCTCGATCGGGGTCTCATCACACCCGAGGGAATGATCGACAGCGGCAACGGTACCATCGAGATCGCGAAGCACAAGTTCACCGACTCGCACGCCATCGGACGCGTGACATACTCAAAGGCGCTCGCGCATTCCAGCAATGTTTGCGCGATCAAAACCAGCATGCGGGTCGGGAAGGAAACGTTCTACAGTTACGTTCAAAAGTTTGGCTTTGGTAAGCCAACGGGCATCGAGCTGCCGGCCGAAACCGGTGGTATAGTTCGGCACCCGGATCGCTGGTATGGTGACTCGCTCGCGTCGATGTCAATCGGTTATGAAATCGGAGTGACTGCTTTGCAAATGGCAACTGCTTTTGCGACGATAGCCAATGATGGCGTCCGAATTCAGCCGCAGATAATCAAAGAAATACGACAATCGGATGGAACTCCTGTCGCGCTCTCGAAACCCGAATCAACACGAGTCGTCAGCGTCGAAACGGCGCGAAGCCTGCGCAAGATGTTGCGTGAGGTGGTCGTCGCGGGAACGGGTAAGCGAGCGCAGCTCGACGGGTACACGTCTGCCGGAAAAACAGGGACGGCGTGGAAGTTCGATCCGGCGATAAAGGCCATCAACCGCACGAAGTATGTCTCGTCGTTCATTGGATTCGCTCCGGCCGACAATCCGGCGATCACGATAGCGGTCGTTATGGACGAGCCAAAGATCGGCGGACGCGATGGCGGCGGAGCCGCAGCCCCCGCGTTTCGCGAGTTAGCGCAGGCGGTATTACCGCAACTCGGCATTGCACCGGATCTGGAGTCGTCCAACATAGTGGCGGACTCTGAAGAGATTCCGGAGACGCCGGCGAATGATTCGGCGGATGAGGTTATCGAAACTCCACGGACCGGGGGAGCACGGGCCGATGTCGAGTCCAACGAAAAGAAGGCGGTGATCCCTAAGATCGAGACCGAAAAGGAAACCGAGGACAGATTGGCTCCCACGAATCCCAAATCGAGAAGCGAACGCCCTAACCAAAGGGAAGGTAAGGAAAAAGACAAGAGTGCTGAGCCCGGTCAGGGCAAGGCGAGGAGCCGTCCGACGCGAGAGAGGGTTGAATTTAAAACTTGAAACTTGTTACCGCAATCGAATACATGAACGCTACGGCGCCGAGATTGAATCCCGCCTTGCCGGAACGTGAGACGCGAAGTTTCGCTATCGACTCACGCGACGTTAAGGCGGGCGACGTCTTTTTTGCACTGTCGCAACCCGATTACCGGAACAACGGATTCAACGGAGACTTCGACGACGCAACGCCTTTCGTTCCCGCGGCATTCGAGCAAGGCGCGTTTGCGTGCGTGGTCCGGCGTGACCGATACGAAGAACATCGTGCGATCCTCGAGGGATTCGAGGATCGTTTTATTTTCGTCGACGACGCGATCACGGCGCTCCAGGATCTGGCGCACGGCGTCTAC
>CAMLKY010000485.1 GCA_946480545.1 uncultured Acidobacteriota bacterium | reverse complement strand
GACGGAGCAAAGCGTGGCGAGTTTCGTGAGATCACACTCACACTCAAGAATCGTCCGGGCATGACTCTCCGAACCAGAAAAGGGTACTACGTCCCACGAAGGTGAGCTTATCCGGTCAATAGTTGCTGACTATCCACCTGTCACTATTCAATATCCACTGAAGAATCGATGACGATGCTCAAGGACGACCTCAGCGAATTCCTTCAACACCTGAAATACGAACGGAACGTTAGTCCGCACACGCTGCGAAATTATGCGAGCGACCTCGGGCAGTTCCGTGACTATCTTCTGAAGATCGAAAAGCGAGAGGACATCCAGGTCGCGGATATCGATCGACTGACGATCCGAGAGTGGATGGCCGAGCTGCATGCTGCGGCCAAGAAGAAAGCTTCGATCGCGCGAAAGCTGGCGAGCCTGCGGACCTTCTTTCAGTTTTTGGTTCGCGAGGGGAAACTCGAATCGAATCCTGCAAAGCTTGTCGCAACGCCGCGGATCGAGCGAAAGCTGCCAAACCATCTTTCGATGGAAGACGCCGTACGATTCATCGAAACGCCGGACACAACAACGGATCTCGGCCGCCGCGACCGGGCGATATGCGAATTCCTCTACGCCACCGGCATACGTGTCGGCGAGCTTGTGAACATCGATCTCAAAGACATCGATTTCCGATCCAGGCTCGTACGTGTGATGGGCAAACGCCGAAAGGAGCGCATCGTGCCGTTCGGCGAGCCGGCGCTGCAGGCGTTAATGCACTACCTCAATGAAACGCGCGGCGTTTTCCTGAGCAACTGTCCCGAGGCGAAACGGGACATGCAGGCGTGCTTTCTCAATTACCAGGGAACGCGGATCACGACCCGCAGCGTCGGGCGAATGATCGACAAGTACATCAAACAGTGCGCGACGGTGCACGACATCTCGCCACACTCGCTGCGGCATTCGTTCGCGACGCACCTCCTCGATTCCGGAGCCGACCTCCGCGACATCCAGGAACTCCTCGGCCACGCGAGACTGTCCACAACGCAGATCTACACCCAGGTCTCAATGGAAAAGATGATCGAGGTCTACGACAAAGCACACCCAAAGGCATGAAATAGGTTTCTAGTTTCTAGTTCCTGGTTTCTAGTTCAAGAAGGCCGCACGAACCAGAGACTATCTTCTTGAACTAGAAACCAGGAACTAGAAACTAGAAACTAGCTGGCGCTATACTTCATCCAAACAATCTTTCCCGTTCTATTCAAAATCTATGAGACAGATCAATTCGTTGTTGTTCGCGATCGTTATTCTTGCGTCCGGGGTTGTTGCGCAGGACAAGCTCTTGACGATCGACGATATTTTCAGCCTCGATCCGAAGGTGCGTGTGAATTTTGGCGGGACGCCGACTCGGCTGACGTGGGCCCGCGATGGCAAGTCGTTCAGGCAGGTTCAGAGCGGCAAGCTTCTGCGGGTCGATGCAGTCACCGGCGACGCTAAAGACTTCTTTGATGCGCGAAAACTCCAGACGCAACTTGAACGGCAGGGCATTGCAACGGCGGAGGCGGCGCGGCTGGCGAATTCGCCAGGGCTTCAGTTCGATCCGGCGGAAGCGGCGATCATTCTCGAGAATGCAAACGATCTGTGGCATTACAACACCGTGACCGGCACGGTCCGGCGGCTGACGAACAATCCGGACGAAGAAAAGGAACCGGACTTTAGCCCGGACGGGAAATGGGTGAGCTTTGTTCGCGGTAATAATCTCTTTGTGGTCGACGTGGCGACTGGTCGCGAACGGCAGATCACACGCGACGGAGCGGAAAAGATCCTCAACGGCTACCTCGACTGGATATATCAGGAAGAACTTTATGGCCGCGGCAATTTCCGCGCGTACTGGTGGTCGCCTGACTCGCGGTACATAACGTTTCTGCGGTTGGACGAATCGCCGGTGCCGAAGTTCGTTCTGACAAATGACATCCCGGAGAATCAGATAGTCGAGAACACCGATTATCCGCAGGCGGGCGATCCGAACCCGTTCGTGCGGCTCGCCATCGCCGACATCACGCGGCCCGTTGTGACGCCCAGGTTCGTCAATCTCTCAAAGTACAAGCCAGAAGACCTGCTGATCGCACGCGTCGCATGGACGCCGGACAGCAAGACGGTCATGTTTCAGGCGCTGAACCGCGAGCAGACATTTCTTGATCTGAACGCCGCGCGACCGGATGGAACGGTCGTCAATGTCTTGAAGGAGACGACACCGGCGTGGGTCGAGGTTTATGACAATCCCGAATTCCTGAAGAACGGCACCGCGATCTGGCAATCGGCACGCGACGGCTGGCGACACCTCTATTTGTATGACAACAACGGTAAGCTGGTCCGCCAACTGACCAGCGGCGACTGGGAGATCCGGAATTTCTACGGCGTCGACCAGGCGAACGAATGGGCGTATTTCGCCGCCACGAAAGACAGTCACATTGCAGAGAACGTCTATCGGGTTCGAATCGCGGACGGCACCGTCCAGCGTTTGACGCAGGGAAGCGGAACTCATTCTGCATCATTCGATCCGACGTTCAGTTTCTTTATCGATAGCTGGAGCGATATCAACACACCACCTCAGCAGCGGCTTTACCGCTCCGATGGAACTCTCGTGAAAGTCATAAACGAGAATCCCGTAGCAGCTCTCCGCCAGTATCGCCTCGGCCGAGCCGAATTCATGAAGGTAAGAACGCGCGACGGTTTTGAGATGGAGGCGATGATGATCAAGCCGCCTGATTTTGATCCGTCCCGGAAGTATCCTGTCCTGCAGTACACCTATGCCGGTCCACACGCACCCTCGGTCGCCGACCGATGGGGAGGGTCACGCGGGATGTGGCATCACATGCTTGCGCAAAAGGGCTACATTATCTGGATCTGCGACA
>CAMLKY010000484.1 GCA_946480545.1 uncultured Acidobacteriota bacterium | reverse complement strand
TTTCCGCATGCGGCAGTGCGAGTAACTCAAACGCGAATGCAAACACGAACCAGGTGATCGGGGTCGGCAATGTGAATGTCGATGCGAATAATCTTCCCGAAGGATTGTCTACGAGCCCGATCCCGCCGTCGGCAAACACAACGCCCGGTATCCCGGACCCGAAGAACGCAAACAACGTCCCGAAGGGAGCTACACCGACGCCGGGGATTCCCGACCCGGCGACACTAAAAAAGCCGTTCAGGCCAGGTGCGACACCGACACCCGGAATCCCGGACCCTCAAACCCTGCGCAGGCAGATGCAAGGGAATGTGAATATCAACGCCGCGGCGCCCGCCTCAAGGGATTCGATGATGAAGAGTCGGCGGGACGCTCGTCCGGTGAACCGACCGTAAAACCACTCGGCTCTAATTGAACAAGGCTGCCCGAAGGCAGCCTTGTTCAATCAAGCCGTACCCAGCCTAGAACTGGCTTTGCGCGGGGATTGGAATATCGCCTGCAATTCCCCAGTTTTCGACGCGGACCGTTCCGTCACCACTCCGCAACTGCCACCACTGACCGTTTCGGTAGATCGCGATGTCCACTTTTCCATCTCCGTCGTAGTCGGCAGGGACCGGAATGTCACCATTCAATCCGAATGAGATCGCGACCACGCCGTCGGTACTTCTGTTTATCCACCATGCACCCGTTGAAGGTCTGAAGATCGCGTAGTCAGTTTGCCGATCTCCATCGTAATCACCTGGAACCGGGATATCACCGGCAAGACCCCACTGCATTGTCGCCGGTCCCTGCATCGCGTTGTAATCGCGCGTGTACCAGTAGCCGTCGCGGAAGTAGCCGATCTCGTCGCGACTGTCGCCGTTAAAGTCACCTACAACGGGTTTGTCTGAAGCCAGTTCACCTTGGAGGGTGTACGGATGAGCGGTGTAAATCTGATTGATGGTGGTCCATCCTTCACGAATGAACCAGGTCGGGACGCCATTCCGAATACCCCGTGCCGCATGATCCTCGAAGTCGTTCCCGCGATCCTCAAAGTTGCCACTCATCGCCTTATCGCCGGGTCCGCCGACGTTGATGGGACGGTAACCGACCGACTCGGACCAAGCGTGCCACTCCCCATTGCGAAATACGGCGATGTCCGTCTTCCCGTCATTGTCGAAATGCGCTGCCGCCGGGACGTCATTCGCTAGACCCCAATACTTATAGCTGAAACCTGCGCTGCTCTGGTTCAGATACCAAATGCCTTCACTCGGGCGATACACGACCAAGTCGGAACGGCCATCATTGTCGAAATCGAACCTGGCCTTAAGCGGTGTGGTGTTGGGTACAAGGCGTGCCAGCCAGCGTGCAGGAGGATTATCCTTGATACCTGTGAACGGACCCTTAACGTAGAGGCGGCTATTGCCCGCGTCGACGTACTTAAACCCAAGCCATCCGCTGACCTCATTATAGAAAAGATTGTCGACCGTAGGGTCAACCGTGCCGTCGGGATTGACCTTCGCGATTCCGAGCTGCTTACCGAAGGTCCCAGACCAGCGCTTACAGCCCATCGCATAAAGGCTTTCATCCGGCATGACCGTAAAGGTGTCATCGCCGCACAGGGTGTTATCAAGGTCCAGTGAGCCGTCGGCGTGAAGACGTCTTATGGATGTCGTGCTGCCACTATCCGACTGCCACGCGAAAAGCATTTTTCCGTCTGGGCGAAGCTGCAGTTCGTCTACGATCGATCCGATCTCGACAGCCGCAACAAACGAAGCGTCCAGACTGCCGTCGGTATTCAAGCGTCGCAACGGGTGAACGTCGTCTTGAAAAGGGAATACGCCGAGTGCGATAAGGATCTTACCGTCGGGGAGCACTTCGAGATCGCGGCAAAAGGCGTCTGTAAAGGTCACTCTAAATGTCGGGTCCGGCGTGCCATCCGAATTTAAGCGATGCGCCGTTTTGAAAAGCTCGCCATTGATAGTTCGTTCGCTGCAAACAAGGAACTTTCCGTCGGACAGCGGTTTTATCTCCCTGAAGCCGAAAGAATCGTTCACAAACGAAGGCGGCATCGAGCTGTCGACGCTCCCATCGGCATTTAATCGCGCGTAATTTGTCAGAGCAGTTCCGATCCTGAAATGGCCTCTGATCAGGAACTGGCCGTTCGCAAGGCGGACGATTCCGTGCACACCGCTCCGTGTGCCGCCGGCCGGGTTGAGAGGCGCATTGAAACCAGGATCGATCGAGCCATCTGTATTGAGACGACGAACAAACGGATCGCACTCCGAATCGGATACAGGACAAGCCTGGCCGACCGCAACAATCTTTTCATCCGGCAGAACGACAATGTCATGCACTCGTGCCCCGGCAGGAAGAGCCGGATTGAAGGTAGAATCTACCTTGAAATCGGCGGCCGCCGCCGTCGCGCTCAGGATAGGTACTGCGAGTGCCGTCAGGACGATAAGAATTGTCTTCATTTATTTTCCAGGGAGATGTCGGGAAGGTCGAAATTAAGCTACATCTTAGGTAGATTACGGCTTGCGGTCAAGAAAATGACATTTGCGTCGCTCTCGAAATCCGGGTGCTTGGCAAATTGGTAGGATGGGCTATTTTCACACCTTCGCGAAAACCACAGGCAAACGGTTGTCGCGGATCAGTTATAGTGACGAAGAGCTGCCTTTGGCGGCTAAGCCGTCTGTGCTGCTGCTTCGGGTTGGATGAAGCCGAGTATCACCTTTACGTCATGCTCGATCCTGTCCCGAAGCTCCGTGTTTTCTTTCAACATGTTCTTTACATTCTCACGGCCCTGTCCTAAACGCTCGCCGCTATATGAGAACCATGCGCCACTTTTTTCGACGACGTTGTTGTTCACGGCGAGATCGATCAGCCCGGCGCCGGCCTGACCGGCGCGGCG
>CAMLKY010000483.1 GCA_946480545.1 uncultured Acidobacteriota bacterium | reverse complement strand
GGGATCGAGAGGTTCCGTCTGGGCAGCGTCTCGACCGCGGTCGTTACCGCCGCTCACTCTTCCGTCGAAGTCGTCCGAGCACCCGAAGTAAATTCGAGTTCGAATGGCCACGCGGTCGGCGCATGACCTATGGAGGTGCTTATGGACGAAAAAGTTTATAGACAAATTCTTCGAATGATGGCTCTCGAACGATGGGAAAACGAGGGCGGAAAGGTGATCAGTAACGAGTCGCGACCGGATCGCACTCAGTCACCGGAAACGAAAACGAACGGCGGCGAAGGACATTTCCAACCGGAGCCGCACATGATTCAGCAGATTACAGAATAAGGAGGTTCATATGAAAATTTACGATAAAGTAGCCCTGATAACGGGAGCGGGACAGGGGATAGGAAGGGCAATCGCTTTGCGGCTTGCCGATGACGGTGCGGATATCGCGATCGTCGATGTAAACGAGGACAAGATGAATGAGGTCGCGAACGAGGTGCGCGACCTTGGGCGCCGGGCAACGACGTTCAAAGCCGATGTGACGAATCGCGACGAGGTCTACGCAGCCGTTGCGCATACCGAGCGGCAGCTCGGCGGGTTCGACATCATGGTCAATAACGCCGGGATCGCCCAGATCGAACCCATATCGGATGTTACCCCGGAACAGTTCGATAAGATCATTCGGGTGAACGTGGCAGGTGTGCTCTGGGGTATCCAGGCGGCAGCCGCGAAATTCAAGGAGCGGAAACAGAAAGGAAAGATCATCAACGCCGCTTCGATCGCGGGGCACGAAGGCTATCCGCTTCTGGGTGTTTACTCCGCGACCAAGTTCGCGGTGCGGGCATTAACGCAGGCGGCAGCGAAGGAGTTTGCCCATGACGGCATTACGGTGAACGCATATTCGCCGGGTGTGGTCGGTACGGACATGTGGGTCGAGATCGATCGTCGGATGGCGGAGATCACCGGCGCGAGAGTCGGAGAGAGCTATGAAAAGTTCGTCGACGGCATCGCACTCGGTCGTGCAGAGACACCCGAGGACGTCGCCGGATTTGTTTCGTATCTCGCGAGCCCGGATTCGGATTACATGACGGGTCAGGCGCCGATGATCGACGGCGGTCTGGTGTATCGATGATCCGTCACCGAAGACGCCTAATTTTTATCGTGACGGGCTGCCAAGGTTTTGCCCAAGTGGCCACAGATTAATGATATAAATGAAGCTATCTAATTTTTGGAATTGATACTTTTGTTTTTGACCAAGGGAGGAAATTACATGAACAATCCAGTACGCATACTAGGTATCGCCGGCAGTCTTAGAAAGACTTCTTACAATCAGGGAGCGCTGCGTGCAGCCGCTGAGTTAGTGCCCGAGGGTGCCACGATCGAGATCTTCCAGCTTGACGGGATCCCGGGCTTCAATCAGGACGACGAGCAGAATCCGCCGGAAAAGGTTGCCGAGCTGAAACGTAAGATCCGCGAAGCCGACGCGATCCTGTTCGTCACGCCCGAGTACAACTACTCGGTTCCCGGAGTCCTGAAGAACGCCATCGACTGGGCTTCGCGCCCGTACGGCGACAGCGCGTGGAACGGAAAGCCGGCGGCGATTATGGGTGCGTCGATCGGCGGGATAGCAACGGCACGAGCGCAGTATCACCTACGGCAAATGATGGTGTTCCTCAACATGTTCCCGATCAATCAGCCAGAAGTGATGATCGGTAACGCGGGAGAAAAATTCGACGAAGAAGGAAATCTTACAGACGAACAAACGAAAGATTTCATCCGGCAGCTTCTCGAAAATCTGGTCGCATGGACGCGCCGGATAGAAGCCAATCAAAGCGCCCAGAAAGCGGGTTGAACAAATCATGCCTGCTATCGACATCGTCATCGACACTCGTGAACGCGAGATCGTCGACGGCTTCAAGGTCAGACGTGCCCTGCCATCGTCCAGGCGACGAATGGTGGGGCCTTTTATTTTCCTGGACCAGATGGGCCCTGAGATCCTGCGTGAAGGAACCGGGCTCGATGTTGCGCCGCACCCGCACATCGGCCTTGCGACCGTGACCTATCTTTTTCGAGGCGAGCTTCTGCATCGTGACGGACTCGGCACGGTGCAGATGATACGTCCCGGCGAGGTCAACTGGATGACAGCGGGACGTGGGATCGCGCATTCGGAGCGCACGCCGCCGGAAGTACGCGCTACGGGCGGAGATCTTTTCGGCATTCAGTCGTGGGTCGCGTTGCCCGCACGCGATGAGGAGGCGGCCCCGAGTTTCTCACATCACGGGGTGGCCGCGCTTCCCGTTCTCGAAGGCGAAGGCAAGCATCTACGACTCATCTGCGGATCGCTTTACGGGACCCGCTCGCCGGTCGATACACTTTCGGAAATGTTTTACGCCGACGTCACACTCGAAGCGGGTGCGAATCTTCCGCTCGCGCCGGATCACGAGGAGCGTGCCGCATATATCGTTGACGGTTCGATCGAGCTTGCGGACGGCGCCGGAACATTCAATACGGGTCAGCTTGTCATCTTCGCTCCCGGGGCCGATGTAACAATTCGAGTTCCCGGCCCAGCGACGGCGCGAATGATGCTGCTCGGCGGCGAACCGCTCGAGGGCAAGCGCCACATCTGGTGGAATTTCGTTTCGAGCTCCCCCGAGCTCATCGAACAGGCGAAACAGGATTGGAAATCCGGACGGTTCGCACCCGTGCCCGAAGAATCCGAGTACATCCCTCTGCCCGACAGCGGACCCGCAGTCGTGCGCTACCCTTGAGCGAAAGGACATTCCGATGATGAGGAGAGCTTTGCAATAGGTCCCTCGTCACCACCTCAGCACAATTTAATTCGCTGCGGTGATCGAGGTGCTATTCAATGTTCTGACGGTCAGTGGTCGCCATAAATGTGATCCTGCTC
>CAMLKY010000482.1 GCA_946480545.1 uncultured Acidobacteriota bacterium | reverse complement strand
GATTCCGGGATTCTTTCGCGCCGCCGATGTTCGCGACTGTTCGTCTAACGCGGACAACAAACGGCTAAGCTCCCAATCTGCGTGAGCGTCGTATGAAAACTTTTGAGCGGAGTTGTTCGGTTGGTTCGAGCTGCCGGCGTCCATCGCGCCTACCAGCATCTTTCTCGTAATCGGCCGCAAGCCTTCCCAAACTCTAACGACTCCGGCTCCGAGGTCTTTGATCATCATTTCAACCGATTAAAGTTTGCAGCGGGTGTGTGGTGTTGTCAAGCCATGTTTCCACCACAGTCGCTAACTCGCATGCGTCTCGGTTTTGTGCTCGCCGATCGCTGGGTGAGACGCATCCCGGCGATCAACCATGTCACGATGCCGCTACAATTTTTCACCCATTTCGTTCTCGACCGGCAAGAGAGCTTCCGTTAACTCGTCGCCCGCGAGATCCGCTTTCACGATCGTCAGAAGTGCAAACGCGGAACCGGAAAGGCGGCGCAGCTCCCATGCTTCGAAGCCGGGTTTCGAAGCGCGTGAGAACCACAGTGCGTCGATATCCGCGTCGATAGTCTCAGATCCGGAAACCGCCGCGAGAACGTCAGGTGACGCATCTTCAGAAAACAAGGCACGGCGGAGTTTCCAGCCGTGCCTTTCGTATTGAGCTATTACCTGACGGACCTGTTCGGCGTCGATCATCTACCGTTAGCTTGTGGACGTTCTTTAGGGACGATGACCTTGACGTTGCTGTTCATGTTCGCGTTCGCATTTACATTGAACGCCGGGACCATATTATTGCTGACCATGTTCGCGGCCTCAGCTTCCTTGATCGCCCGGCCGGGGCCCGGTGATTTAAACGTTCCGGCAAACATCTCTCCTACCGCGAGTTTCCAACTGCCGTCTTCCAGCACAAACCCGAGGTCTTCCCATCGCTTGTCTCGCGAATTCCAGACCTCGACCGCACCGAACTCGGCATTGATGCGTTCATCCCGGATCTCGGGCAGGGTTTCGGAGAAGGTCGTCGCAGTAAAACCGTTCTCAAAGACTTTCTCGATCGGCGTGTTTTGACGCTGCGAGACCATCTCGGCAAATTCCTGGGTCTTCTTCGACATCATCTTTTTGATGTCGTCGGTCTTCTTGGATTTAACGGCTGCAAAGAGCTGCTTGTAAGCTTCCGTCGGGGATGAGCTGTTACGCGATGTCGCGTTCTCACACGCGAACATCAAAGCCAGAAAACCGGTCAACAGGACTGTAAAAAACAAACTTCGCATAAAATTATAGCTATCGGATGCCAGGGGCGGTTGATATTCCAGATTCTGAGAAAGTATAAAAGACTCGCCCAGTTAAGTAAATTCTGTCTGAGAACCATGAAAGCTCTGAGAGTCGAAGAAAACGGTGCACGCGTCAGGGAAGTCCCCAAGCCCGAAGAGGGAGGCGAAGCAGTCGTTCGCGTA
Organism: uncultured Acidobacteriota bacterium; assembly: GCA_946480545.1. The sequence continues at coordinate 1,453 of CAMLKY010000482.1, read as the reverse complement.
ACGATGTCGGGAATTTGTAACACCGATCTCGAGATCGCGCGCGGGTATGCTGGCTTCAAGGGCACCATCGGCCACGAGTTCGTCGGCGTCGTCGAATCGGCGGAAGCGGATACCGGGGTGGTCGGGAAAAGGGTTGTCGGCGAGATAAATGCCGGCTGCGGGAAATGCGAGCTGTGCATCGCCGGCGATGCGAGGCACTGTCCGACGCGGACCGTCCTCGGCATCGTCGGCCGCGATGGTGCCCACGCCGAGTTTCTGCGCCTTCCGGCGCGAAATCTCATCCCGGTCCCCGATAGTATTCCCGATCAGGACGCGGTATTTGCGGAGCCGCTGGCGGCCGCCTATGGAATTTCGGAGCGTGCCGAAATCAATAGTGACCAAACTGTTGGGGTCATCGGCGATGGAAAGCTCGGGCTGCTGTGTGCAATGACCATTCGCCTCAGAACTCCGAAAGTTGTCCTCATCGGTAAGCACACCGACAAGCTTGCTATCGCACAACGCCGGAACATTGAAACGAGGCTCGTGACGGAATCGAAGTCGATGCGGCGGAGTTTTGACGCTGTTGTGGAAGCAAGCGGATCGGAATCAGGGTTTGCGGCCGCCCTTGACCTGGTCAAGCCGCGGGGCAGGATAATCCTCAAATCCACATTCCATGGCGCTCCCAGGTGGGAAGCTTCGAGAGTCGTTGTCGATGAAATATCGATCATCGGCTCAAGGTGCGGACGGCTTGCACCCGCGCTTGAGCTCCTCGCATCAAAGCAGGTGAGGGTGGATGACCTGGTCAGCGACGAATTTCCGCTGCGGGAGGGGGTTCGGGCATTAGAGCAGGCCGCCAGAAAGGGCGTGCTGAAGGTGCTCCTGAATCCCGCTTGAGGAAACCTCGTTCCGCATATCTGCGTTTGATATAATCGTGCAAGTAAAAAGTAGATGAGGCGCGGCAACTGTTTTTTAGGAGAAGGAATTATGCGTTTTATCCAGAAGGAAGGGTTTCGATCTCGGATCTATGCGATCACAGCCGTTGTGCTCTCAGCGGCGGTGTTAGGACTTTCGCAGGCTCCGACGCCGCTCCCCAACTCTAGCTCGCCCGAGCGGCTTTCGGCATCGTTTGCCGAGGTTGCGAAGAGGGTCGGATCAGCGGTCGTCAGTATCGATACCAAAGGGAAGGCGCCTGAGGTCACGGCCCGCGGCGAATCCACTCCTGGCGAGTCGGATGACATTATGGAGTTCTTCCGACGCCAGATGCCGCGGCGTCCGTCGTATTCGGTCGGAAGTGGCTTCTTCGTAGACAAGGGAGGACATATCCTTACCAATTTCCACGTCGTGGAAGATGCCGCAAAGATAACTGTCAAACTGGATTCGGGAGAGGAGTTTCCCGCAAAGGTCGTGGGTGTTGATGAGGAAACCGATGTTGCCGTTCTGAAGATCGAGCCCGGCCGTGACGTGCCGTACGTTA
>CAMLKY010000481.1 GCA_946480545.1 uncultured Acidobacteriota bacterium | reverse complement strand
GGGAATAGTCGGGTGATGGCCGGAGCTTTGGGAAGTCGAGTTCATCTAGCAGCTTCTTTCGGCCGTAGAGCACGCCTACGTGCGGGCCGTAGAACTTATATGCGGAGACGGCAAGAAAGTCGCAGTCCCATTTCTCAACATCGATCAGCTCATGCGCCGCAAAATGGACCGCGTCGACGAATGTAAGAGCGCCCGCATCACGAGCCAGCGAAACCATCTCCTTGATCGGATTGATCGTCCCTAGAATATTCGACGCGGCACCGACCGCGACGAGGCGGGTGCGTTCGTTGAGAAGATCGGGGAGTTGGTCGACCTCCAGTTGGCCGGACGTGACATTCATCGGCAGGACGCGGATCTTCAAACCAAGGTCTTTCGCAAGCTCGCGCCACGGGTCGGCATTCGCATGGTGATCCAACTCGGTAATGACGATCTCATCTCCCGGCTCGAATCGTCGTCCGAGCGCTCGTGACAGATGAAACGTAAGCGTCGTCATGTTCTGGCCAAAGACGACCTCGTCCGCCGAGGCATTGAAGAGGTCCCCGAACGCCTCGCGGGCGCCGCCGATGATCCGGTCGGTTTCGTTGCTCGTCGGATATTCCCAATGCGTGTTCGCGTTGTGGTTGTAGAGGTAGTCGTTCATCGCCTCGACGACCTGGATCGGAACTTGTGTCCCGCCCGGCCCGTCGAAGTAAGCCACCGGATTTCCGTTGTGGATGCGCCTGAGCGCGGGGAAGTGCGTTCGAATCTCGTCGACGGTCACGACACCCTTTGATCTCGCCTCGGAATACATGATTTCAGATCACCTTATCCGTTCGAATCGGATGGGCCCCCAATCCCGGCCGCCGGTCCTCGGATCGTCTTCTGCCTGGTGTACCACCAGGGTGTTCCGGTCCAGGACCCTCACCATGATCTTGACCCAGTACGCGTTGCGGAGATTCTCCTGAGCGATGCGGAGTTTCCCTGGGAACAGGTTAGAAGTGTATTTTCCGGTCCACGTCACCGAGCCCGCGGGGACGGTCTGCGTACCAGTTATTTTTACCACCTCGACGTCCTCACCGGTTTGGCGGATCCTTACCTTGTTCTGATATGGCCCGGGATTATAGCCGTGGCCCATCCACTCGCCGTTCAGATCGAACCGCTCGTTCGCCGAGTCTCCACCCGGCGGTCTTCTGGTCCGAATCAGTGAGATCGGAGCTACAAATCCGTTCGTACGCTGCGGCGCAGAGCAGTCAGCATCGGCTACGCGTCCCCAACCTGAAGACGGAAACCCGGTGGCTGTCGGGAAAACACCAAAATGCAGATGTGCCGTACGAGTGACGATCCGATTGTTGACCGTCTCTTGGTATTTGGCGATCGTGCCGATCTGCTGGCCGGCGCGAACCTCGTCGCCGTCGCGAAGCGAGGTCTGTATATGCCCGTACACCGCTATGAAATCCCCATCACGCGAGGGATGACGGATTGCCAGAGCATAATTTCCGATACCCCAGCCGCTTCGTTCTGCCGGTCCGCTCTTGCTTGTGACTTTACCCGACCCGACAGCGTAAACCGGGGTCCCGACGCCCACGATCAGGTCGGCGCCATTGTGCCTAAGACCCGAGTAGTAATCTCGCCCACACGCGAGCCAGTTGGCATCACCACTAATGCTCGAGTTGAGCGGATAGTAAAAGCCAGTCGGTGTTTTTGGCGGCACAGAAGTCTGGGCCTGAACTCCGAGCGTCAGGCCAGAGCCGACCATCACGAGCCATAGCGTTCGGAGGATGACCAAACGAAGATTCTCCATCGATATTTCCGAGTTGATGACCGTCAGCGGGACACGCTACCTGACATAGATCGTTGGCGAGTACGTCACGTAACCGTACGACTCGGGCAATCTCACGTGCACCTTCGTTAGAGCCCACCGTCCATCTGTATACTTCGACCAAACAGCGGTGGTCGGCTTTCCCGACAGGCTCCTTCCTTTCGAATCGACGAAGCCGATAAGATCCAGCTCGGCTGTCGCGGCATTCTCGGCAGGAAGCTCGCGAACGCCGCCTCGGATCCGGATCTGGCCGCTGCCGTTTGCGGTTACGAAACGATCGATGGTGTCCTGCGCGCTCTCTTGTGTCAGCGCGCCATTCGACGAGAACGGTGTCGCGGTGGGTGTCGGAGCAGGTGTACTTTGCGCGACGGTCTCGGGTTTTTCGAGCGTCAGGATGAGATTTACGTTTGCCTTGTCCGTCGCGGTCAGTTGATTGTCCGTGTAAGTTTCGCTCGGCTTGTACCAACTGCGGGAAAAGAAATAGTCCCCAAGGCCCGGTCGATCGTATTTTCGTCCGTGACGCGCGAAATGTACGTTTCTGAGGATCCGCAACTCGGCTGTGGAGATGCCCTCGATGTCGGCCGTGGATAATGTTTCGCCTCGAAGGATCTTCTCCTCGATAGACTGGGCCCTGGAACCCAACTGCGGCGTCGTGGACTGGGCCTCAGCATTCGGCTGGGCGCTTGCGGTATCGCGGGAGCGGATCAACAAAGCGGCAACTGCGGCAAACAGGATCAGCACAACGACGACGAGAACCACTATCAGTCCCGTTCCGGCACGCGAGGGCGACGTAGTCGGACCGGTAGCGGTGCTCGTGTTTACCTGAGTCTCGAACCCTTCGTCATAAGCAGTCGGTGTTTCAAACGAAAACGCGCAATGCTTGCAGAACCGGGCATCGCTGTCGTTCGTCTGTCCACAGCGCGGGCAACCGAGGGAGAAGGCGTCGTGCGACGAGTTCATAATTGGAAAGACCTCTCTTATTAAGCTGGGGGTAGAACGATGCTGGAACTATACATTCTCGCCGCCGCTATCACAAGAGGCTCGCCCCGCCGATAAACGGCTTGTCGTGGCCCTCAATGTTAGGCGGAATCGGGCGGTCGCGTAATAATTAAGAA
>CAMLKY010000480.1 GCA_946480545.1 uncultured Acidobacteriota bacterium | reverse complement strand
TCCGATCGCGAAGATCGTGAAGATGAGGTTCCAGCCGAAAACAATGGACAATACGATCGACGGAGCAGAGATGATGGTGCCGACACCGAGACCGCGTGAGATGAGAAAGAAGAAGCTGGTGAGCGTGCGCACCCTAACGTCGAACCGCTTCTCGAGATACTCGTATGCGGTGAAAACATTCGCTCGATGAAAGAACGGAACAACGGTAACGCACAGGATGATCATCGCGAACGGCAGGCCGTAGTAGAACTGGATGAAACGCATCCCGTCCGAATAAGCCTGCCCGGTCGTACCCACGAGCGTGATCGCCGAGAGCTGTGTCGCCATTACCGACAACCCGACCGCCCACCACGGCAACGTACGATGCGCCAGAAAGTAGCCTTCCTTCGTGTTGCTGTACTTCGTCATCCGCACGCCGTCCCAGATGACGTACGCGAGATACACGGCGACGATGACCCAATCGAGAAGATGCATAAGCTTTCAGTTTGGAGTGCCCCCGTTCGGAGTGCAGGCTTTAGCCTGTGGTCCAAACGGGGGCACTCCGAACAGGATCAGGAAAAATAGCGCGAAAATGCCCAGAGGCCCGTGATGACCACGACGGTGGTCACGATAACCGAAACGTAAACACGCCGCCAGAATGATTCCGGCTTCTCAACGACTTCTTCATTCATATTACGTGCGATGAAATCCGCGCTCTATATCCTTCATCGTCAGACGCAGGATGACCGGCCGCCCGTGCGGGCAGGTTGTCGGCGATGATGTCAACAAAAGGCGGTCGATAAGCCACTGCATTTTCTCGGGAGTCAATTTCATGTTGATCTTCACCGCCGCCTTGCATGCGAGGCTCGCCGCGATATCGTCGCGAAGCGTCTGCTTTGCTGCACCCCGCTTATCGAGATCGATATGGTCGAGGATCTCCGCAAAAAGATTTCGCGCCTCGGAGGGCGGCAGATCGGTCGGGATCGATTTGATGGCGACGGTCCGGCCGGAGAGCTTCATCACGCCGAAGCCGAGCGACGTCAGGTCATCCTCGATCAGCTCGAATGCCTGCGACTGCGGCGGCGTCAGGTCGAAAGTCTCGGGCAACAGAAGATTCTGTGATTCGATCGACCGCTCCGTCTCGCTTCGCCGGAATTTGTCGAAGAGTATCCGCTCGTGTGCCACGTGCTGGTCGACGAGCAGCATCCCTTCATCGTCGACGGCAATGATAAAGCTGTCGTGAAGCTGTGCGACCGGTCTGATCTTGTGCGACGACACACTCTCGACCTCAACGGATCTGACCAGCCGCTGAGCGGAATTTACGGGTGGAAGTTCCGGGATAATCGCGGATCGCGGACTGGAGCTTTCTGATTCGTCGGGCTCCGGCGGGCCGGACAGGTCTCGGTCGGCAGCGGCGCGTTCAAAGTCCGCCGCGATCTCGAGATCAGAGGTAAAGAGCTCCGTCTCCTCCGGCAGCAGCGGGCCGACCGTTGTGGTATGTGTGAAGGTACTCTCTACCCCTGGCAGATCGAGCGAAACAAAATCGATTGCCGGCTGATCCGTCGAAGGTACAGGTGCCGATGACGCCGCGGCCGCGGCGATCTCCCCAGTACGCTCACGGCGTTCAGCGACTACACCTGCTTTCGACAGCGCTTCGCGGATCGCCTCCGCGATCGCATCCTTCACCGCCTCGGTGCGGCGAAATCTGATCTCGGTCTTTGCCGGGTGAACATTGACGTCGAGCTCCTCGAGCGGCACGTCCAGAAAGATAAAGGCGACCGGATAGACGCCGTGCGGCAGGACGGAACGGTACCCCTCGAGCAGACCGCCCGCGATCGTCTTGTCGCGAACAAACCGGCGGTTAACAAAGAAGTATTGAGAATCGCGTGTGGTCCGGCGCTCGCGCGGTGCGGAGACGAACCCCGAGATCTTCGCGACATGCTCGCGTCCGCCGTCCAGCGGCAGGAGGCTCTCGAGCAACCCGGCTCCGAAGATCTGGAACGCACGCTCGCGGAGATCCTTCGCCGGAGCGACGCGTATGATCTCGCGCCCGTTGTTAATGAGTGTGAATGCGATCTCCGGATGTGCAAGCGCGTAGTGCGTCACGATACCCGTCAGATGGTAGTTCTCCGTCGCCTCGGACCGCATGAACTTTCGACGAGCAGGCGTGTTGTAGAAGAGGTCGCGGACCGAGATCGTAGTGCCTGTCGAACGGGCGGCATCCTTTACATCGATAAGACGACCACCCTCGATCACGACCCTGGTCGCTGTCTCCTCCGAATCGACCTTGGTTGTCAGCTCGACCTTTGCAACCGATGCGATCGAGGCAAGGGCTTCGCCGCGAAACCCGAGTGTGCCGATCGCGGCGAGATCGTCGAGCGTCGAGATCTTGGATGTAGCATGCCGCTCGAATGCGAGGATGGCGTCGTCGCGAACCATCCCGATACCGTCATCCGCGACACGCATCAACCGGCGCCCGCCGAGCTCGACATCTATCTGGACGCGCGTCGCCCCGGCATCGATGGCATTCTCGACCAGCTCCTTAATAACGGACGCCGGCCGCTCGACGACTTCGCCCGCCGCGATGCGATTGACGAGTTCGGAAGGTTATCCGGAAGTACCCTGATCTTGTTCATTGCAGATACAGCAGCCGATGCCCGCGATCGTCGAGGTCGATCGAATCATAAACCCAGTCTATAAAGTACGGTCCGTGTCGGAGCAGATACGTATTGACGTTGATCGTGCGTTCCTGGAGTTGGCCGTCGGGAACAAGCGCGGCAAAGAGCGCCTGAATGCGCCTATTCAGGATCTGGTCGCGTTCGACCTGTGATCGCTGGTATTTCTTTCTGAGAGCAGCGCTGTGGTAGAGGATCTTTCGCCGACGAGTGCCCAGATTCTCAGCCAGCGCCCCAACGCCAGTTTCTCCTTCAAGAAGC
>CAMLKY010000479.1 GCA_946480545.1 uncultured Acidobacteriota bacterium | reverse complement strand
GACGACGAGAACAGCGAACGCTCCCAGCGTCAGGCTCACGATGACTGCGAGAACAACATAAGTCGCGAGCCCGTAATTCGCGTCCGACTCGCTAAAGCCATTCATTGCGAGGATCATGAAAAAGAAGATCACGACGCCCGCGGCGATATTGATGAGGAGCGTCGTAACCAACGCAATTATCTTCCACATCGCAGTAGTTCAAGTTACCCTGATCGACGTTACGAGCCGACCCGCGTCCACCCGCCGTCCGAGGTACTGATCCGGTAGAGATTCCCATCGTGCTCGATCGAGTAGACCGAGCTTCCGGCACCAAACAGGAACTTCGTTTTTCCGAATTCTGTCTTTCCGAGCTGTCGCCACGTCCCGGTCGAAGGGTCGGTCTCGTACAGGGCACCGCTTGATTCTACCGTGTAAAGCTTTCCACCCAACATCGTACCGCGGAGTGTGTTGACCCACTCCCTCGCTTTGCCGAGCTGCTTCCATGAACCGTTCGCGGGGTTGATCATGTAAAGAGTTCCGTCCTGTTCGATCGTGTAGAGAAGATCGCCGCCGCCAAAGATGAATTTTGTTTTAGCGTATTCCGCTTTGCCGATCTGTTTCCAAATACCGGTCGATGTATCGGTCTCGTAAAGCACGCCGCTCGACTCGACAGTGTAAAGCTTATTGCCGATCGTCGTTCCATTCACGGTTCCCCTCCAGTCACCGGCTTTGCCGATTCGCCCCCACGAGCCGTCCGATCCGTTGATCCGGTAGAGACTGCCATCATTCTCTATCGTTAGCAGATGGCTCGCACCGGCAAACATGAATTTCGTATTGGCAAACTCCGGTTTGCCGAGCTGAGACCATTTGCCGCTGCCGAGATCGGTTACGTAAAGCGTGCCGTTCTTTTCGATCGAGTACAGACGACCGTTCATGACAACGGCGTGTGCTGTGTTGGCCCAGTCACCCGCGAACACGGACTGTACGGCCGCGAGGGCGACTGCGATGATAAGAGAGTTTTTGAAGAGTGTCCTCATCGGTAATTAATTTCCTTTTGTTTTGAAGATTGATTCCCGGCGTTGGTGCTGCCGTGTATGTGAAGGCTGATCGATGATAGCCCAGGTCGTACGACGGGCGAAAGGCCGGCTGATCTCAAGCATTCCTTTTCGGCGCTGTGGGAAGAAGCTGCGGAACGACCCGACCTTGCGTCTTTTGCTCGAACGCGTACGCGTACCGGACGAGCTTCGGCTCAGTATAAGGCCGGCCGAAGAACGACATGCCGAGGGCCGAATTCTCACGCAAACCGACCGGAACGGTTATGTACGGGTAACCGGCAACAGCAGCGATAGACCATGAGGTCCCGGTCGTCGGTCCAACCAGCGCGTCGAGATCATCTTTGGCCAGCACCGCGTCAATTCCATCGTCGCGTGTCGATCGGCGGATGCGCGCCAGGGCGTCGAGATATGCGGGATCTGAAAGCTCGCCTTTCTTTGCCGAATCGATAAAAAGTTCCTGACCGAATTTTACAAGCTCCCGGTCTTTGTTCTCCTCATTGAATCGAATCAGATCGTCGAGCGACTTGTACTTCGCACGGCGGGCGGTCAGATACTTTTTGAGATCGGTCTTGAACTCATACTTCAGTACATTCGTCCGATCGTCGCTCAGTTTGCTGTAGTCGGGAGAGAACGTTACATCGACGAGCGTTGCTCCGGCAGACCGAAGGACTTCGATAAACCGTTTATAGAATTCCTTCAACTCGGCACGCGTCGTGTACTGCATTACCAACCCGAGCCGTGCTCCGTTTAGTCCGTTCGGGTCCAGATACTTCGAATAGTCTTCTTTCTCAGGTACCTTACCCGCGAACGGCATGACGGCGTCACGCTTGTCCCGGGCGACCATTGCGCCGAGCAGGATGGCAGCGTCGGTGACAGTCCGCGCCATCGGCCCGGCGGTATCCTGCGTATGTGCGATAGGGATTATTCCGCTGCGCGAGATCAGTCCGAGTGTGGGCTTGATGCCGACCACGCCGTTCGACACGGCGGGACAAATGATCGAACCGTTTGTTTCAGTTCCGACTGCCGCTGCGGCGAGATTCGCTGAAACAGCGACACCCGAACCGGAGCTCGATCCGCACGGATTCTGATCGAGAAAATAGGGATTGTTCGTCTGACCTCCGCGGGCCGACCATCCGCTGATCGATCGATTGCCGCGAAAGTTAGCCCATTCGCTCAAATTTGTTTTCCCGAGGATGATCGCACCGGCTTTTCGAAGTCTCTGAACTACGAACGCATCGTCGCGCGGCGTCGGCGCGTCGATGAGAGCGAGCGAGCCGGCGGTCGTGAGCATTCGATCGGCTGTGTCGATATTGTCCTTGATGAGGATCGGGATTCCGTGAAGCATCGATCGCACTTTTCCACGCTTACGTTCGCGGTCGAGCTGGTCCGCGATCGCAAGTGCGTCCGGATTGATCTCAAGGACGGACTTCGTTTTCGGATCGATCTGCTTGATCCGTTCGATGTACATCTCGGTCAGCCGCCGGGCAGTCAGCTCTCCGGATCTCATCTTTGCCTGGAGCTGCGGGATCGTGATCTCGAGAAGTTCAGGGTAGGGCTCGTGGTCGGGTGTCGCCATTTCAGCTTTGATATTTCTAAACAGCGCCAGACCGGCCGCCGTGGTTCGCAGAAATTCTCGTCTGTTTTGCTTGTTCATGTGGAAAGCGGTAGAAGTTTATCATCGCCGACAACGTAGGGGCCAAGAATGAAGCTGTTCTCAACAATTCTTGTCGCTGAGAGCGACATAGCATTAAAGCCCAGGGTCGAGGAGCGAAGCGACGAAACCCTGGGTAGACTCGACGCGGTATCCTGTCGCTGAAAGCGACACAGCATTAAAGCCCAGGGTTGAGGAGTGGAGCGAACGAAACCCTGGGTTATTGCCCGCACAAACGTCGCTGA
>CAMLKY010000478.1 GCA_946480545.1 uncultured Acidobacteriota bacterium | reverse complement strand
AGATCCAGTTCGCTCGCGCCATGAAAGCCGGGTTCTTGGCGATGGTCGTTTTCAGGGTCAGGGTGTTGCCCTTCATCTCGTAGGTTCCGCCGCTCGCAGTAAATTGCTTTATATAGGTGTCGATCAACTGATCCTGCGTCATCGACATCCAGGGGTCCGTTGAACGGGGCTTATCTCCCTCGACGCGGATGATGCTGAAGTGGCCTTTTGTGAACAAATAGATATTCGGGTTACTGAACCTGGCTGTCTTCGCGTCGAGCGCGCCCGGCGCGGTCCACTCATCCAGCCGCCACGCTCCTGCCACCTCCTGCGCGGCCGCGAATCCGCTTAGCACCAGTATCGCGAATAGTCCCAGTACAAAGTTTCTGATCATCAAGATATTTTCCTCCCCAACCGTCCTGAATCCGGATAAACATGACGGCCGAATTTTTGGCGGTCTTTGAGCTTATACGGACATCTGCGGTACATGGTTTTAGATCATCGGGCACTTCATGCCCTGGGGGCGTGAATCCTTCCAAACGAGGAACGAGTTCTTGTCAGAGCGTTCGAGTGCGGGATGGGTCATCGTTAAATACCCAGGCCTTGAGGCAACCATTTTGGTTATGCGTGCCTCTAGTTACGATATTACTGACTGATTTTGAATTTTGGTCATATTGGGGCATCATGCCTGTAAAGTTTTTTCACTGATATCTAAAAGGTGGGAAGAGAAGCTCGCTGCGATATTTAGTACCTCATGCTAATAGCTTCGCGCACGGGCTCCCGGCAAACGTGCAAATGATGTCAGTAATATGTTCAGCTTCAGCCCTCCTCCATTTCAACCAGTGGAGCGTTAGACCGATATTTAGGATTTCTCACGGAGAATAGGAAATGAAACATAGATTTTTAACCGGAATCGCCAGCCTCACTGTATTTGTTTTCGCGTTCCCGATATTTGGACAAACCGGCATTCCGGTTGGTTCTATGAGCCAGTGCGATGCGCAGATGCAAACATTCATGGCCAATTATCAGATTCCCGGCGCGACATTCGCCATTGCCAAAAACGGCAAGCTGATCTACATGCGCGGCTTTGGCACTGCTAATCAAGCCGGAACCGAGGCCACTCTGCCCCATCACATGTTTCGCATCGCCAGCATTTCCAAATCGATCACTTCTATCGCGATCATGAAGCTGATCGAAAACGGGCAGTTGAGCTTGAGCGATAAACCTTTTGGCCCCGACGGAATCCTTAACGTCGATCCTTATTTCGCCAATGCGAATGTCACCGACGCACGCGTTTACAACATAACGATTCAAAATCTGCTTGAGCACTCCGCCGGTTGGAATCGGGATCTGCCCATGCCGCCGGGACCCGTCTCACCTTATCCGTGGGGCTACGGCCACAGCGATCCGATCGCATTCCCGCTCCACGTCACCCAAACTTTGGGAGAGGCGAACCCGGTGACGCGACGGGCCATGATCAAATTCTTAATTCAGAAAGGGTTGAATTTTACGCCGGGCACTGGCTTTAGCTATTCAAATGTCGGTTATCTCGTCCTCGGCGAAGTGATCGAAAAGAAAACCGGATTGACTTACGAGAATTACGTCAAACAAAACATTCTTGCACCGCTCGGCATCCACGATATTCGTCTGGGCAGAAACCTGCTCGAGGACAAGCTCGAACGCGAGGGCGAATACATCAACCCTTTCACGACACTTTCGGTTTATGGAACGGGACAATTTGTTCCGTGGCAATACGGCGGTTGGAGTCTTGAGGCAATGGATGCCCACGGCGGCTGGATCGCGACCGCACGTGACCTGGTGAGGCTGTTAACGGCGGTCGACGGTTTCCCGACTCGTCCCGACATTCTTTCTCCGACCACCATCCAGCTCATGACCACGCCGTCCACCGTGAATAGCACCTATGCCAAGGGCTGGATCGTAAATCCCGCCGGCACCTGGCTGCACGGCGGTTCGCTTGACGGCACCGCCAGTGAAATGGTCAGGACCAGCGGTCAGGTGACCTGGGCGGTGATCTTGAACAAACGTACGAATGCGTCGGGTTTTATGAATGCGATTCATATGCTGGGTTGGAATTGCATAAATACTACGACTGCATTTCCAACGCACGATCTATTCGACGTTCCAGCGCAAAGCGCGTCGGCGATGAATTTCTCGAACGTCACGAGTAATTCGATGACGGTGAATTGGACGAGCGGTGACGGGGACGGACGTGTGCTGATCATGCGGGCGGGCGGCGCGCCGAATAGATTTCCCCTCGACGGCACCGACTACTCTGCGGGTACTGATCTGGGTGATGGGAACCATGTCGTGTACAGCGGTAGCGGAAATAGTACGGCTGTAACCAATCTGACCAGCAGTACCAACTACCAGTTTCGCCTGTACGAGTATCGAAAGAATGCCAATACCGGAAATTATGCGCTCTACCAGTTAGGCAACCCCGCAGGCGGCTCACAGAACACGCTTGGAGCAACATCTCAGACACGACCTCGGTTCGACTTTGACGGAGACAGCAAAACTGACATCTCAATTTATCGACCAGCAGCCGGGGAATGGTGGTACTTGAGAAGCTCGGACAGCGCGAACCGTGCCGCGCAGTTTGGAAATTCTGCGGACAAGCTCGCACCTGCGGACTTCACCGGCGATGGAAAAACCGACATTGCCATCTTTCGACCGGCAACGGGCGAGTGGTTCGTCCTGCGGAGCGAGGATGGGAGCTACTATTCGTTCCCGTTCGGGACTTCCGGGGACATCCCTGCACCCGCCGATTTCGACGGCGACGGGAAAGACGACGCGGCGGTGTTCCGGCCTTCGAATTCGACCTGGTACGTGGCGAAGTCGACCGGAGGGCACATCATCCAGCAGTTCGGTCAGACGGGGGACGTCCCGGTCGTGGCGGACTACGACGGCGACAGCAAGGCCGATATCGCTATTTACA
>CAMLKY010000477.1 GCA_946480545.1 uncultured Acidobacteriota bacterium | reverse complement strand
GACTTCATCACCAAGCCCTTCACCTCCATCGACCTGGTGGCGCGCGCCCGCGCGCACGCCAAGTACCAGCGCATCACCAAGCAGCTGCAGGAGCAGAGTACGCTCGACGCGCTCACCGGGCGCGAGCCCCGCCGATGAGCCGGGTCGCCTACGTCACCTGTGAGCCGCGCCAGCCCGAGTGGGAGGACGATCAGCTCTCGGCCGAGGTCATCCGCCTGCGAAGCGAGCTTCACCAGCGCCAAAGCGAGATCATCGGACAGGCCCCGTCGATCCGGCGCGCCATCGAGCTGGCATTGAATGTTGCCGACACCAACACGACCGTCCTCATCCAGGGCGAATCGGGTACCGGGAAAGAGCTGCTCGCGAACCTAATACATTTCAATTCCAGCAGAAAGAACCGGCCCTACATAAAGATAAACTGCGGTGCGATTCCCGAGACGCTTCTTGAATCGGAGTTGTTCGGTCATGAAAAGGGTTCGTTTACGGATGCTCACTCCCAACGCCGCGGCCGATTCGAAGAGGCCCATGGCGGAACGCTCTTCCTCGACGAGATCGGCGAAATGTCGATGCAGGCCCAGGTGCGGCTTCTCCGTGTTCTGCAGGATGGCGAGTTTACGCGCATCGGCGGCAACAGTGTGGTGAAGTCGGATGTAAGGGTCGTGGCGGCGAGTAATGTAAATCTCGAGGAGGCAGTCGATAAGGGAACGTTCAGGAAGGACCTCTTTTATCGTCTCTCGGTTTTCCCGATCACGCTGCCGCCGCTCCGAGACCGGATCGAGGACATTCATCCTCTGGTCTTTCACTTCCTCGAACGCTACAAGGAAAAGACCGGGCGTTTTGTCTCGGGCATCTCAAAGGAAGCGCTCAGGGCGCTGATCAATCACGAATGGACGGGCAATGTGCGTGAGTTGGAGAATTCGATCGAGCGGGCGGTCATCATTGCATCGGGCCGGCAGATCGAGTTGGATGACCTTCCCGAAGCGATCAGCAAACGCGCCTTTGCGGCGTATGCGCAGGCCCGGGAGGAACGGGCTCGTGCGGCGGGCGAAGGACTGTCGATCGGTGTCGAGATCGAGCTGCCGGCCTCGATGGATGAGATCGAGCGGAAGGTGATCCTGGCGACGCTCGACTATACCGAGGGCGACAAGTCGAGGGCGTCGAGGCTTCTGAATATCGGGCGCAAAACCCTGTATCGCAAGCTCGAGCAGTACGATGCCGAGCGGTAGCCTATTTGCGAATCGATTCGCGCATCCTGTATTTTTGACCAATAGCTTATGAGTTTTACAACGATAGAAGTTCAACCACTAGCCGTCGATGTTTCGTGCAACAGCGACATGCTGCAAGTTACTCTTGCGGACCGTCGTGAGATCTCGGTCCCGCTCGAATGGTTTCCGCGTCTACAGGATGCGACACCGAAAGAGCGAAACGACTGGCGGCTTCTGGGCGGAGGACTCGGCATTCACTGGGAATCGCTGGACGAGGACGTGACTGTGGAAAGCCTGCTTCGCCTCCGGTAGCCCGAGGTTCTCTTCCTGCTATAATCCCTCCGAGACTTTCCCCTTCGCCAATGTCTGTATGACCGGTGTCGCAAAAGACTGGTTAGTGATAATCGCATTCTTTGCGGCGTTTTTCGCGTTTACTTTCGCCGAGGCTGCGTGGATCAATAAACGCGCGGCGGCCGGCTTTGGGCGATCGCTGGTCTACGCATTCACCTCGAATATCCTGTTCACGACACTGGGACTCTTCATCAGTTTCGCCGTCATGGCGGGAATAATGATGCTCGCGTGGGACGGCTCGCTTCAAAATATCGAGGGCGGCGACTTCACGATCTGGGCGGCCGTGATCTTTGCGGCACTCGCTCCGCTGCTCGTGCTGATCCTTGCCAAGCGGCTGCTGTTGAATGTGACCCGGTTAGAGATCCCTCCGGGACGCTGGTCGTATCCGGTGCTTGCCTCCGTCGCGTTTTACTTCTTCGTTATTGGTGTCAGCATCGCGACAGCGTTCGTCATTTAGGCCGAGGTTTATGGATGTCATCGTCGGTACCGCAGGGCACATCGACCACGGCAAGACCGCGCTGGTCAAGGCATTGACGGGCGTCGATGCGGACCGGCTCCCCGAAGAAAAGCAGCGCGGCATAACCATCGATCTCGGATTCGCCCGGCTTGACGCGGGTGCTGTCAATATCGGCATCGTCGATGTTCCGGGTCACGAGCGATTCGTCAAAAACATGCTCGCCGGGGCAAGCGGCATCGACATTGTCCTGATGATCGTGGCCGCAGACGAAGGTGTGATGCCGCAAACGCGCGAGCACTTCGATATCTGCCGCCTACTTCGTATCCGCACAGGGTTGATCGCGCTGACAAAGTCGGACCTCGTGGACGACGACACACTCGAGCTGGCCCGGTTGGATGTAGCGGAGTTGGTTCAGGGTTCGTTCCTCGAAGATGCGCCGGTGCTCCCCGTCAGCTCCCGAACCGGAGCCGGGGTCGCGGAATTGAAAGATGTCCTGGTCGCCGAGTCGCAGAAGGTCAAACGCGGCCGTGACGTTCTGGAATCACGCTTACCGATCGATCGTAGCTTTTCGGTAAAGGGCTTTGGCGCCGTTGTAACTGGAACGCTTGCGTCGGGTTCCATCGACGAAGGTGACGAGCTCCTGATCCTTCCCGTCGGACGCGAGGTACGCGTTCGAGGCATCCAGACACACGGTGCCGGGGCAAAGAGCGCACACGCCGGCCAGCGTGTCGCGATCAATCTCGGGGGGGTGGGTCATGAAGATGTGAGCCGCGGGATGGTGCTTGCACGTTCCGGTTCACTAACGGTAACGCAGGCGGTCGATGCCGACGTCGAAATTCTGGATGACGCGCCGCGCGAGCTAATTTCGCGACAGCGAGTACGGCTTCATATCGGTACAGCCGAAGTGCTTGCACGCGCCTCCG
>CAMLKY010000476.1 GCA_946480545.1 uncultured Acidobacteriota bacterium | reverse complement strand
TTCGCCGTCGCGATCTCGATACCCCGGTAGATCTGCACCGAATCGAAGTTGACCACTTCCCCACCGACGCGCAGCGCGATCTCCACCGCGAGCGCCGTCTTCCCTGACGCCGTCGGGCCCGCCACTGCATAGATGAATTGATTCTTCGTCGAGTCGGACACGAATTCAAAAGCGATACGGAAGTCGAGTATATTATCTGGAGCGACAAGTCTCTCGAACACCGATGAAAACAGAATACCTATTTCCAATCTCGGACGCCTTTGCGTCTTTGCGGCTTTGCGTGAAAACCTGTCTCGATATTCCCGGCAATTGGTGTTCACGCAAAGCCGCTAAGACGCAAAGTTTTTGCACCTTCGCAACCGTTCTGGCCTTCATGCAGCTTATCCAGCTTCCCGTCGTTGCCCAGACACCAAACTTCACTCGCTACGTCAATCCCCTCATCGGCACGCAGAAGATGGGTCACACTTATCCCGGGGCGACCGTGCCGTTCGGTTCGGTGCAGCTTTCGCCAGACACGGACCAGCAGCCGCACAACATCGGTGGCAAATATAACAAGGACGCGTACAAATATTGCGCGGGATATCAGTACGACGACAAGTCGATCGTCGGGTTCTCGCACACGCATTTCAGCGGTACGGGCCACTCGGATCTTGGCGATTTCCTTATCATGCCCACTGTAGGTGAGCTGCAGCTCGAGCCGGGTTCGAAGTCAGATCCATCGACAGGATTTCGTTCCGCGTTCTCGCACTCGAACGAAACCGCAGAGCCCGCGTACTACAAGGTCCGGCTCGACGACCACAACATCCTTGCGGAAATGACGGCCACGACGCGCGTCGGATTCCACCAGTACACATTTCCTCGCTCCGACAACTCACACATCATCCTCGACCTGATGCACGGCATCTATAACTACGACGACAAGAACGTCTGGACGTTCGTCCGTGTCGAGAACGACCGCACAATCGTCGGCTACCGCCAGACAAACGGCTGGGCACGCACGCGTACGGTGTACTTCGCGATGGAGTTTTCGAAGCCGTTTACCTCTTACGGCTTCAAGAATTTCGGTCGAGAAGACTATCGCGGCTTCTGGAGAAAGTTCGACCAGACGCGCAACTTCCCCGAGATAGCCGGCAAGCAGATCCGCGCGCACTTCGATTTCAAGACAGCCGAGAACGAGAAGATCCAGATCAAGTTTGCGCTGTCGCCCGTTTCCACCGCGGGTGCGGTCGCGAATCTCAAATCGGAGGTTCCGCATTGGGATTTCGAACGCGTTAAGCGCGAGGGCCAGGCGGCGTGGAATCGTGAGCTTTCGAAGATCGCTGTAACCACTCTCGATGAAGGCGAGATGACGAACTTCTACACCGCGATGTATCACGCGTTCCTCTCGCCGACCGTGTACATGGACACTGATGGTCAGTACCGCGGGATCGACCAGAACATTCACAAAGCAAGCGTGACCGTCGGAGAAGGAACGGCGGGCGGCAAACGCGCCGTGAAGTTTACAAACTACACGACGTTCTCATTATGGGACACCTATCGGGCGCTTCATCCGTTTCTGAATTTGATGCAGCCGTCGCGCAATCGGGACATGATCCGTTCGATGCAGGCCCACTATGATCAAAGCGTACACCGGATGCTTCCGGTCTGGTCGCACTACGCAAACGAGAACTGGTGCATGATCGGATATCACAGCGTGTCGGTGATCGCCGATGCGATCGTTAAAGGAAATCTCGCGGGTGTCGAAGCAAACAGAGCACTCGACGCAGCGGTACAGACGGCGAAGACGAAATACTATGACGGGCTCGAGTATTACATGTCGATGGGCTATGTCCCGGAAGACAAGAACTCATCGTCCGTCTCGAAGACGCTCGAGTATGCGTATGACGATTGGGCGATCGCACAGGCGGCGCGAAAGCTTAACCGGCCCGACATCTTCAACGAGTTCATACAGCGGTCTTCGAATTGGAGAAACGTCTACGACAGCGAGTCGGGATTCATGCGACCGCGTCTGAGCGACGGAAAATTCCGCACGAAGTTCGACCCGCTGCAAACACACGATCAGGGATTCATCGAAGGAAATGCATGGAACTACAGTCTATACGTCCCGCACGATCCGGAAGGAATGATAGCCATGATGGGCGGTAACCAGAAGTTCACCTCCTATCTCGACGAGCTCTTCACAATGCATCTCCCCGACGAGTTCTTTGCTGAGACAGAGGACATTACCCGTGAAGGCATCATCGGCAACTACGTCCACGGCAATGAGCCATCGCACCATGTCGCGTATCTCTACAACTGGACCGACGAGCCGTGGAAGACGCAGGAACGCGTCCGGATGATCCTGAAGAACCAATACCGACCGACACCGGACGGCCTCGGCGGCAACGACGACTGCGGCCAGATGTCCGCGTGGTATCTATTTTCGGCGCTCGGTTTCTATCCCGTCGCTCCCGGATCGGATCGATACGCACTTGGAAGCCCGGTGGTGAAGACTGCAACGCTTCGATTCGAGAGCGGCAGGTCACTCACGATACGAGCGGAGAATCAGGGCGAAAAGAATGTGTATGTTAGAAGTGTCTCGCTAAACGGCCGGACGCTCGACCGTCCGTACATCACCCATTCCGAGTTAATGAACGGTGGAACGCTGGTATTCAAGATGGACGATACGGCGAGCTAGAAACGCTACCGGTAACTTTCATCGCTCCGGAACCGTCAACATTCGCGATGTATATCGCGGTCTGGGGAAACTTTCCGGAGATGAACGCGATCTTTTTACCGTCGGGTGAAAAACGTGCAAAGTAGCTGTCGACATTCGCAAGCTTCGTAACGGCAGATCCATCCGCATTCATTGTATAGAGAGCAGTTCCTTCGAGACCCGGGATATCCGAGATGGTCGATGCCGCCGAAGCATATCGCATCGGTCTCGTCAACAAGGTCG
>CAMLKY010000475.1 GCA_946480545.1 uncultured Acidobacteriota bacterium | reverse complement strand
GGGAGCTGATGAACCCTACCGCCGGTAAAAACAAGTGGAGTGCCAAAACCAGGTGCAAGCCCACCGTCTGGTAGGAACTTGCGCACCTGATCCCGCGGCGGAAACCCTACGGCTGTTTGCTGGAACACGCCGGTTGCGAGAACGCCGCCATCGTTGGCAAGTGAAAGGTCCTCAATAGAGAGAAAGCCACCGCCGGCGAACGTTGCATTGAAGGCCGTATAAGACGAGTCGACCGACCCGTCGGCGAGCCTGCGGGTAATGTTCAGCGATCCGCCCAAGTGACTTCTGGAAGTTATAGCGAGATAGAAACGTCCGTCGGGAAGAGGCTCGATTATCGAGAACGTCGAGACCAGGTGGCCGCCGTTCAATGCCGGGGGATTAAAGCTTGAGTCTATCGAGGCGTCGAGGTTATATCTCCGCATCGAGTAGCTGTACCATGTGCCCATGATGTTGCCCCACGAGCCATGGGTAGCGATGACTTTGCCATCCGGCTGGATATGCTGGACCGCAAGCCAGTTTCCGGTAAACTCCGGCGGTCCAACCGCCGTGATAAATACGGAGAACGACTCATCCAGGCTGCCGTTCGAATTGAGCCGGACCATCTTCGCATGGTTAGGCGAGGCCGAACCGGCGATGACGATCTTGCCGTCCGGTGCGACGTTCACGGTATGGATCCCGACGCCGGCCTCATTGTTGTAACTGAATGTCGGGTCGAGGGAGCCATCCGGGTTCAATCGGAACATTCCGCTGCGGAACTGGCCGCTCACGAACATCCCGGGTGCGTTGTAGACGATGATCTTCCCATCCGGCTGGATCACCTGCTGGAAATTGGTATCCGTCGGCAGGGGATTGCTTGGCATCGCATTAAAGGTCGGGTCAACCCCGCCTGCCTGGGCTGCGACGCCTGCGGAGAGCAATGCCATCACTGCAACACAATTAATAATTCGTCCAAAACGCTGAGCGGTCATGACAATACTCCTTAGTAGGCAGCGAATGATCGCCGCACATTCAGTTAGTTAACAATAAAGGCATTCGGGATCGCGACATCCGTCGAGACGCCCCAGCTATAAGCCGCGAAGCCTGCCGTGCTCCGCATAAGGTACCAGACACCGGTCGACGGACGAAACACAGCGATATCGGCTTTGCCGTCGCCGTCGTAGTCGGCAGGTACCGGACGATCTTCGCTCAATCCGAAGGTGTTGATCGTGAAGGACTCGTCGCTGCTGTTGACGATATACCACACGCCGGTCGAAGGACGATATACGGCGGCATCCGTCTTGCCATCACCATCGTAGTCTGCAGGAGCGGCTACGTCGCCGTTCTGGCCCCAGTGTCTCGCCCGGTGAGCACCGTTGGCCGAGCTCGCCGCGTACCACCAGTCGCCTGTCGACGGCCTGAAGATCGCCTGATCAACTTTACCATCGCCGTCAAAATCGCCGATCACCGGCCGGTCGCCCGCTTGTCCGAAGACCTTTGTATCCGAAATACCTGCAATGGATGTCCGGTACCAGGTATTGTTTGATGGCCGGAAGACCACGAAGTCATCCGTACCGTCATTGTTGATGTCTCCAGGCAGCGGGATGTCGCCGGGTCCGCCCAGATGAGCACCGCGGACCTGATTCGTGCTGCTCGTCAGGTACCACCAGTCACCACTCGACGGTCTAAAGATCGCAACATCGGTCCTCCCGTCGCCGTCATAATCGGCCGGAACGGGAATGTCGCCCGCAAGCCCAAACGTCGGCGAGCCATAGGGATTCCCGCTGCTGAACAGCTCATACCAAACCCCGGATGACGGTCGGTAGACGGTGAGGTCGGCTTTTCCGTCGCCGTCGAAATCGAACGGCGTCGTTCCGATGAACGGCGCGATATTCAGTCGCGCAACTCCGGCTTTGGACACACCGCCGATCAAAGTGAAATCGCCGCCTGCAATGATCTTGCCGGTCGAGTACGCGGACAATGACCGGACGCGGTTATCGGCTCCGGTAGGCATGAAAAGCAGGTCGAGCGTTCCGTTCGCCGCGAGCCGTACAATGTTTCGCCGTGTGGCCTGGCCGGCCGTATCGAACTTCCCGCCGACAATAATGCCGCCGTCGGGCTGGACGACCACGGCGTGCAGTACGGCGTCGCTTGACGATCCTGCGAAGAGAAACGTCGGGGCCGCGAAGCCACTATCGGCACTGCCATTGGTGTTAAGCCTTTGGATCGTGCTCGGGCCGGTGAGGATGTACTTACCGTCGGGCTGGATCCAGATCCCGTTGACCTGACCGACGCCGGAAGTTGAGAACGACTGATCGAGCGAGCCGTCAGAATTCAGTCTCGCGATATTTGCGCGATTGAATCCGTTGACGCCCTGGAACGAGCCTCCGATAAGGATCTTTCCGTCGCTCTGAACCACGACCGTCCTCAGAAAAGCGCTGCCGACGATCGGGTTGAACGTGTTATCAAGTGATCCGTCGGTATTCAGACGCGCGACGCCGGTTCGTGCCGAGCCGTTCACGTTGCCGAACGAGCCTGCGATCAGGATCTGACCGTCGGGCTCGAGCGCGACCCATGTCGGATCTGCCGAGAGTGTGACGACGAAAGCGCCGTCGATAGTTCCATCAGGGTTGATGCGAACCAGACCGTCGACCGGCGTACCGTTGTATTCGGTGAACGGGCCGGTCGCGAGGATCTTTCCGTCGGGCTGTACGATCATGTGCTCGGGCGGCAGGTTAAATCCGGTCCCGGGATCGAACGACGTATCGAGGCCGCCATCGGCATTGACACGGGCGAACGCGTTCCGAACAACTCCGTTCATCTCGTCGAACACTCCGGCGACCAGTACCTTTCCGTCTGCCTGCACCGCAGTTGCATGCACACGCCCATAGACGGCGATCTTAGGATTGAACGTGTTGTCCCGGCTCCCGTTTGACGAGAGCCGTACGAGACGGACCCCGTCAGCC
>CAMLKY010000474.1 GCA_946480545.1 uncultured Acidobacteriota bacterium | reverse complement strand
GCCACCTCACCTATCTAGGTTTCAACGACCACGATCTCGACCGGTCAACTGCGAACCTTGCGAAATCTCAACCTCCTCAGGCCGTCTGTGTCGACGCGCTCTCGTCAGAACCCCCGTACAATCCCCCAAACGCGCCTTTGCGTAAGTTGATGCCGTATTCGCAGTACGCTTTCAGGCAGCAAAGAAACTGTCCCCAGCCAAAGCAGTTCATGTACGAGCGATCGAGATCTTCCTGCGACTCCTGCCAACCGGATTCACGAATGCTCACCACTGTCTCGGATTCGTCTCCCTGCTGAAACTCGAATTCGACCCGTGTGTCGCGACCGGGAGCTCCCTCCCAACCGATAACTATCAGTTCTTCGGGAATCACCTTCTCGACCTTCACGGGAAAACTGTTGTCCTCATCGCCCGGGTTGTCGGCAAACGCCCACTGGACGGTCGTTCCTTCATGCAGTGGAGCGCTGGCGCCGCCCGTCGTGAAATAGCCGCTTAGCTTTTCGGGATTGTGAACCGCGTCGAAAACCTCATCGATCGTTTTCTGGATCTTCATCTTTACTTCAAACTTCAATTCCATTTCCCTTTTCTCCTTATCCAATGGCAAAGGCCCGGCAAACTTATGCTCGGGCCTTTTGATTCTGTTCTCTTGCACTATGCTCCGGGGATCTTCAGCTCCTGACCCGGATAAATCTTATCGGGATCGTTCAGAACATCGCGATTAGCTTCATAGATCTGCTGCCACGTGATTCCGTACTTCTCGCCGATCTTGGTCAGATTGTCGCCGGATACGACGGTGTACGTATGTCCGCCCCCGCCGCCAGCGGTCGCACCGCCGACGCTTACGTTCAGCATCAGGTCACCGGCACGATAGTCGGGGTCGATGCGGTTGTATTCATCCCAAAGCTGCTGCTTTGCTTCCTCGCTCGGCGCCGTTCCGGTTATGTGAAGAACACCGTCGCCTTCACTCAGTTCGTAGCTCGTTCCGTTCTGGTTTGCGAGCTCGAGTATCGATTGATATTTCTCTTGTAAAGACATTTCGAGTTCCTCCTTGCTACTTGCCCTTCTGAAGCAGATTGTTCAGCTTGCCCGCACCCGATTCATTTACGACCTTTACGCACTCCGCGAATTTCGCAT
Organism: uncultured Acidobacteriota bacterium; assembly: GCA_946480545.1. Next base: position 1,813 of record CAMLKY010000474.1, on the reverse strand, counting down.
CTGGTACCGTACCGCTAAGCGTGACTGTTCCGTCGGCAATGGTGACCGTCGCTCCAGTGCAGCCGGCCTTCTTCAGATTCTCTTCGACCTTGCCTTTCAGCATCGGATCGGCAGGTGCAGGCGCCGGTGTCGGCAGCGGACGCAATGTCGTGTTGTTAGTAACCGACTTGACACCCTCCACCGTCTTCGCGGACGCCTCAGCCTTGTTCTTCACCGTGATATCGGCGACCTCGCCCGTAAGCGTGACGACGCCGTCATTGACCGCAGCCGTAACACCCGCGACATTGTCTGCAGCGAGTTTCGCCGCTACGGCCTTCTGCACGTCGGCATCGCTTTTTCCGCACGCGGCGGCGGCGACGACGAGGGCCAAACATAGAACAGTTAGCAGTTTTGTTTTCATCCTTCCCTCCTGATTGAACTAGAGCACACACCCTTTCCCAATGATCGGGCGATGCAAAGACCATCTCTTTTTTTGCAAGAGAACGCGACCCAAAAAATGAATTCGTACCGATATAGTGAGTTATCTCCAATGGGATTGCAACAGAAATCTTTGACTGTATTAGTCACGAAAATACTTCTTCAGCGATCTGCATGGCGACATCGAACGACGTGAATTCAGGACGAATAATAAAATGCCAATCGGCGAGTGCGTAGATCTTTTGACGCTCGTCGAACAGCTTTCGGGCGACCGTCTTGTTTCGCGCGAGAGGTCGTTCCTTCTTCGACATTCGTATGTTTTGCCAGCAGTGCTGAAACGTCGATTCGAGCCAGACGCTGGTCAGTCCCTGACCTTTTAGAAGCGTTCGATTTTCCTCGACGGTCCATGCTCCACCGCCCAGCGACACGATCTGTGCTCCGGATTCTGAAAGCACACGCCGCAGACTTCGCGTCTCGACCTCACGATAAAACTCGATACCTTCAGTATCGATGAGCTCGTGGATCCGCCGGCCTTCGGTCTCTTCGATGAATGTATCGAGGTCGACTCGTTCACACCCGAGCAGCATCGCCAGATGGCGCGCGACGCTGGACTTGCCGACGCCCATGAACCCGGTCAAAGCGACCCGTGTTCCGTTATTTGTAAACGACCGCATTCTCGAGAACCTCAAAAAACTCCGGAAACGAAACGGATGCGCATTCGGCCCCCCCGATCACCGTTTCACCTTCTGCCAACAGTCCGGCGATGGCGAATGCCATCGCGATCCTGTGATCGCCAAATGACGACACCCGTGCGCCTTGCAGTTTTGACGGTCCGACACGAAACCCGTCGTCGAACTCTTCGACCTCGGCCGACATACGGCGAAGATTCTCAGCCACTGCTGCGATGCGGTCCGATTCTTTTACCCGCAATTCACCGGCATCGCGGATCTCGATTCCCTCGCGGAGCTGCGTGCCGAGTACGGCGAGGATCGGTATCTCGTCGATAACGTTTGCGATCCGCGAGCCTTTGATCAAAAGCCTCGCCGTAATATCGCCGGCTGGTTCGTTGTTCTGTTCCGTTCGGTTCGCGATGCTGAGCTGCGATCCCGCTTCTGTAAGAATTTCAAGGATCGCATTCCGCGTTGGGTTCAGCCCGACATTTTTCATCTCGACTTTGGAACCAGGCAGGCAGGCCGCAGCAACGAGAAAGAACGCCGAAGCCGAAACATCGGCCGGCACTTGAACGTCCCGGGCCATCAGAGCGGCGCCCCCGCGTACCGAGATCTCACTGCCGGCATCGGTCACCTCGGTCTCAACATCGACACCGAACCATCTGAGCATCCGCTCGGTGTGATCGCGTGTTGGGGCTGGCTCGACAACGGTCGTTTGGCCGTCG
>CAMLKY010000473.1 GCA_946480545.1 uncultured Acidobacteriota bacterium | reverse complement strand
CCATCATGTCTTCGAAGTGCCCGTGCTGCGGACAATCCTTGATCATCCAGACCTGGCCGTCGCGTTCGATGATCTGAGCCTTGATCTCGCCGACCTTGTCATTGATGAGCGTCGAGACATCGCGCTTACCGCTCAGGATCTCTTCACGAGCCTCGATCACGCAGTTCGGGCAAAGCGAGTCGGTCTGCCGCGGGAATCCGAGTGTGGGCTTCGATTTCTGCCACGATTTCAGAAGCGGCTTATCGGACCACTTCGGCGTGAACGAAGGGTTCGGTTTGAATTGGTTGACAGCCTTGATCGCGTTGAAAGCGCCGGTGGCAATGTATGTAAGTCCTTTTTCGAAATGTTTAATTGGTCTCATCGTAGTGATACGTCCCGCAATTCCTTTGCGTAAATAAAAATCTAAATGTAAATGCTTGGGGTCGAGCGGGGATCGTGAATCCTTAGCTTTGGCTTAGCAATAGGCGTGCCCGCATCTGTGTTTTTGGCTGATGCTATTAAGTGGTTGAATCCAGTTCATTTACGTCCGGCGGTCGAATACAGATGACACGACCGCAATGAAGCAAAATGACACAGCAGGAGTATTTCGTCAAGTCGGGGCGTTTTTGACACACTGGATCCGGCATTTTAATCACCCCTAGAAGCCCATGGGAATCCATTAAACCAGCGCTTAAGTCTGGTGACGATCTACAGGTTCAACTCTCTTGGCAAATCGCCGCGCTGGCCACACAAAATCTACGTCTGGCAAATTGAATCGAGAGGCGAGTTTTTTGGGTACTCCAATTGTTCACTTTAAGCGCCTGACTTAAGCCCTACTTCAAGCACAATGTTGTAACTGATGAAATAATATCACTTATTAATTCAGACGTACTTCTTTACATGCTTATTCCCTGTATGCTAAATTCTCAAACACTTCAAGGGAAATCGGGTCACTTGTTCACCGAACAGGAAGCTTTATCAACCGAAACGGCGTTGGTTAAGGAAGTATAGCAATCAGAATCTGCAGGTAGTTTTCGTTCCAGGGCAATCTATGTCTATCCGTTTCGGAACGTCCGGCTGGAGAGCCGTCATTGCTGACGAGTTTACTTTCCAAAACGTCGAGCGAGTCACAAGGGCAGTTTGCAGCTATTTGATAACCGATAGGGCGGTTTCGGGGCAGAAGTTGATCATCGGCCACGATTCCCGGTTCATGGGCGAGAAGTTCGCGAGCGTCGCGGCGGGAATCGCCTCGCGAAGCGGCTTTCATGTTTTGCTTTGCCCGGAGCCGGTACCGACACCGACGATCTCGCACGCGATCCGGATCAATGAAGCCTCAGGCGCACTGAACTTTACGGCATCGCACAATCCGCCGGAGTATCAGGGGATAAAATTTTCGACCGCGGATGGTGCACCTGCACTGCCCGAAGTCACGAAAGAGATCGAGGCCGGGATCAGCGAAGATCGCTCGGCACCGGAGGCACAAGGTGGAAGGATCGAGACGTTCGATCCGAAACCGGCGTACCTGGACGATCTCAGGTCGAAGATAAACTTCGACGCGATCAGCAGATCAAAAGGCCGTTACGCATACGACGCACTTTGGGGAACCGGCCGCGGATATTTGGACAAGATACTTCGTGATGCGGGCTGCGAGGTCGAGACAATTCACGACTGGCGTGACGTAACATTCGGAGGCCGATCGCCCGAGCCCGGTGAAGATCACCTCGATGAGCTTCGAGCGGCGGTGAACAAAGGTTTGACACTCGGGATCGCGACCGACGGTGACTCGGACAGGTTCGGGATCATCGACAGCGACGGAAGCTTTATTACTCCGAACCAACTTATTGCTCTTTTGACAGATTATCTGGCCGAGAGTCGGGGCTGGACAAATGGTGTAGCCAGAAGCGTTGCAACATCGCACCTGGTCGACCGGGTCGCCCGCGAACGCGGCCTGGAGTTACACGAGACGCCGGTCGGATTTAAGTACATCGGCGAATTGATAAATCGGGACGAGATCATCCTTGGTGGCGAGGAATCGGCGGGTCTGTCCATTCGCGGACACTACCCTGAAAAAGATGGCATCCTGGCATGTCTTTTAGCCATCGAAGCAGTCACCGTAAGACAAGCGAGTTTGAACGAACAGTTGAACGACCTTTACAAAAGGGTTGGAAAGCTTGAATCAGGGCGAATTGGTGTAAAGCTCACCGACAACGTCGCAACCAGATTGAAAGAAAAACTTGCCGCGGAGCCCGCTGAGATCGGCGGACGAAAAGTTGAAAATATTAATAGGATCGACGGCGTGAAGTTCTTATTCGCCGACGGCAGTTGGATGTTGATGCGACCTTCCGGGACCGAGCCGATGGTTCGGATCTACGCGGAGAGCGAGAGTAAGCAGGATTTGGAGGATTTGCTTGAGAAGGGCCGAAGTTACTTACTCGAATAGACCGCGTCGGCGAAGTCCGCGACCCGCGAAAGCTCCGAAGAAGAGCACGCGGAAGCTGCCGAGATGGGTTCCTTATGTGGCCACGGCGTCATTCGCTGCTGTCCTTTGCCTGACGATCAATTTCAGGGCGTATACAGATCTTTCACGTGAGACACGGCAGAACGCGGATCTGAATACACAGATCGAATCGCTGACGTCCGAGAATTTAAACTTGCAGGAAGAGATCTACTACCTGCAGAACGACACAAAAGTTATCGAACGCGAGGCCCGGAAATTTGGGTTCAAGCGTAAGGAGAACGATAAAAAAGTTTCCGTACCTGCCGCCAAGTAAGCGGAGAGATTTGTCGGCCGGTACAATCACCAACCCGTAAAACAACTGCCTTTTGCCTATCTTCTCCGCATAGCCAACAGTAAAGCCTTCCGTAAAATTCGCGGCCGCTGGTTTCCCGAACCGGCGGCCGCACCACCTTTAAAGCATTTTGGATTTTAGATTTTGGATTTTGGATTTTGGATTCGGGTGCGGCTTGAATTTCACATCTC
>CAMLKY010000472.1 GCA_946480545.1 uncultured Acidobacteriota bacterium | reverse complement strand
AGAAGGTGGATAAGGGAAGGACCAGATCATTTACACAAAATATTTGACACTACCGTCCGCTCACGCCGACGGTACTGACTCACCTCGCACCACGCAACAATCAACAATTAACAATCAACGAACCACGACCACGAATTACTTCACCACCTCAAACTCGAAGAAGATCTCCTTCCCGCGAAAGATGTAGCTTAGGTAGTGTTCCCAGAATTTTCGTGTGAAGCGAAAGGCTGGCCGGTGCTGATCGAGGTTTACGAGGAACTCGATGCCGAGCGCACGCCAGAGTCCGAGCAGCGAGACGTACGTGCTAACCGGTCGAAGGCGGACGTCGGTGTAGAATTCGAAGACTGCACGCTCGGGCATGAAGGTGTTGAATGTGTACGAATTGATGTGATTCCGGTGTGTCGGGTCCGTCGCCCAGTCCGGGTTGGTGTAGTGCGGCGTTATCAATTTGATCCGTCCCCCCGGTTTCGTGATCCTGTGGAGCTCGGTGATGAAGGCCATCAGGTCGGGCACATGTTCGACGGCGTGGTTGGAGACGACGGTATCGAATTCATTGTCGGCGAACGGGTAGGGAAGCGAGCCGAGATCGTGTATGACGTCCGCCCCTGTCTTCGGATTGTTATCCAGGCCGACTGCTCCCGGAGTCTTATTCACGCCGCACCCGACGTCCAGAATCTTCATCGCGGAGCTAGTTTCTAGTTTCTGGTTTCTAGTTTCAAGTTGCGGGCTGAAATCGGGAAACTAGTAGCCAGAACCAGGAACCCGGAACCTGGAACTAGGAACTGCGAACCGGCCCTGGCTTCTCGCTCAAGTAAAAGTGCCACAGCATCCTCGCGGCGACCGAGCGGTAAGGCCGCCAGCGGTCGGCGATGACGAGGAACTCGTCGGCCGATGGCCGCGGTTCGCCTGACAGTTTATGCCATGCCGTATGAAGTGCTACATCCCCCTTTGGCATTACGTCCGGGCGAAGGAGGGCCATCAGCAAATAGATATCGCTTGTCCATTCGCCGACCCCCTTCAGCCTGACGAGCTCCGCCTTTACATCCGCATCGGGCAAGCCCGCGAGTGCATCGAGATCGATACGTTCTTCGAGGATCGCCGCCGCGAGGTGTCGCGCGTACGTGGTCTTCTGCCGGCTGAATCCATCCTTTTTCAACTCGGCATCGGTGGATCTCAACAGTGCGTCGGGCGTAACGTCGCCGACGCGTAAGCAAAGCTTGTCATAACACGCCTTCGCGGATGCAAGCGAGACCTGTTGCTCGAGAATGATCTGCAGCAGCGTCGCGAACCCGGGAGGTCGATCCCACAGCGGAGGCGATCCATACTTCTCGTGCACCATTGCCAGATGGCGGCACTGGCGGGCCAGATTCCTCGTGTGAAATTTCAGGGTCTTATTCGAAAGCGGCTTCGCCATTACAAAATTAACAATTACTCAATTATAAAATTAACCTGAATAGGTGATGTCTTGATCAGGTAATTCTTACTACCAGATCGATTCGATGACGGACTCGTCGAACTCGGTCAGCTCGCCGTTAGGGAGGATGTGAGCGATGCGATCAATGCCTCTTGCTCGTAGCATCGGAGCGAGCATTCCGACGCGGTGACAATTTGCACGGGGATTTTTATGTGCCGTTAGCGGCTGTGATTCTGAACACATGATCGCGGTCGGGAGCTCAGACGCGATCTCGACGATGCGGTCAACGCCGCGGGCTAGATCTTCAGGTTTCGGTTTTGTCTTTCCTCCCGTCTCAGGAAGGTGCTCGTAGCCGATACCATTGTCGCGAAGCAGCTCGGCAAGTACATGCCCATTGAACTGTGGCCATCTGGATCGAGCGACACTCCGGACGTCGCATAGAAACCTGATGTCGTGCTTTTGCAACAGCTCAAGAAAATCCGCGAAAGCATGCCGCCCATGGCCTATGGTGTAGATCACTGTCACGAAGTATAGTCTAGCGAGTTGAGCGAGTCTGTGCATTTCTCAGTGGCTTCCGTGTGTTCTGTGGTAAGTAAATTAACCACCGAGAACACCAAAGCTGTAATCTCTGCGAAGCGATATGCGGGATCGAGATCGAGCACGACGAGCGTAAGATCGTCTCGATCGTCGGTGACAAGTTCGATCCCTTCTCACGCGGACATATCTGCCCGAAGGCTCTCGCTCTGAAGAATATTTATGAAGATCCCGATCGTCTGAGGCGGCCTGTCCGGAAAGTCGGCGGGAACTGGCAGGAGATCGGTTGGGACGAAGCATTCGATACGACAGTGGTGCGTTTACGCGAGATTCAGACGCGCTACGGTAACGACGCGGTTGGGGTATATCAGGGCAACCCTTCGGTGCACAACCTCGGCACGATACTGAACAGTCGAGAGCTGTTGAAGGCGCTGAAGACCCGCAACAATTTTTCCGCGACGTCCGTCGATCAGCTTCCGCATCACTTTGCTTCGTGGAGTATGTTCGGGCACCAGTTCCTGATCCCGATACCGGACATTGATCGCACTCACTTTTTCCTGATCCTCGGCGCGAACCCGCTTGCTTCGAATGGCAGCTTGATGACGTCGCCGGACATCATCAATCGGCTAAACGCGATCCGGGACCGCGGCGGAAAGATCGTTTTGATCGACCCGCGTAGGACAGAGACAGCGAGGGTCGCTGACGAGCATCTCTTCATCCGACCCGGGTGGGATGCGTACCTGCTTCTTGCATTCATTAACATTCTCTTCGCGGAGAACCTGATCTCCCCGGCGGATTACGTCGACGGTGTAGAGGTCCTGTGCGAGATCTCGGCACGGTGCACGGCTGAAGAGGCCGAGAAGCGAACCGGGATCAACGCCGACGATATCCGACGACTCGCACGCGAATTCGCAAGATCGAGGAGTGCGGTGTGCTACGGGCGTATCGGGGTTTCGACACAGCGTTTCGGTGGGCTCTGCCAGTGGCTGATAAACGCGATCAATATCCTGACCGGCAATTTCGACCGTGCA
>CAMLKY010000471.1 GCA_946480545.1 uncultured Acidobacteriota bacterium | reverse complement strand
ATCATCGCCGGCGCCACGGACGTCGGCGTCCGCGTGAACAAAACGGGGCGGCTGCCCGCGACGATCCTCGACCTCAATCGCGTCGCTCAGAGAGGAGTGATGCCCCTTGCAGTAGCCGATGACGCCGCCCATGTTCAAGAGATGGAGGCGGTCGCCGGCACGTACTGACGTCGGAACCTCCCCGACGAATCCTTTCAAAGCCCGACGCTTCCCGAGGACACCGAGCAAGGTATCGCCGATGTTTATCTTAGCGAGACGGCCGCTGGCAAGCTCGAGATTTCCGTAGGTCGACGACTCGGAAAGCGCGCGGACCGCAACCGCGTCTCCGGCACGCGGCACTTCATTAACTGGCGTGATCCGAACCCGGCGTCCGAGGTCCAATGGCGTCGTCGCCGAGCCTATTTTGTCGATATCTACGAACATTTCCATCCCCTCGTTCATGCCTCTGCAAATAAAGTCTTCAGCCTCTTCATCACGCTCTTTTGGCCGTCAGAGTATCTAACCGCGACAAAGATCGTGTCATCACCCGCGAGCGTTCCGACGATGTCGTCTATTTTCGCGGCATCGATTCGAACCGCCACCGCCGAGGCCAAGCCCGATGCACACCGCACGACCAGAAGACTGTCGCCCGACGGCTCGATCGAGACTACACCGAACGGATTTCCCGCCTTCGGCTGCAGCTCCACCCGGGTGTACCGGCCGTCGATCTTGACGACATCGAGCTCATCCAGGTCGCGGGAAACACTGGCCTGTGTGACCACGAATCCCCGCTCGCGAAGCAGCGCGGCGAGCTCATCCTGCCGGGTCACCGGGCGCTCTGCGATCAACTCAAGGATCAAATTATGACGATCGGCCTTCTGCATACTGTGGGCGTAATATGCACACACGGACGCATATCTGACGCATATACAGATTATATGCGTTGCCTATGCAATTGAGTCAAGCTTGATGTTTAGAAAATGCTAAGCCGGATCCGGAGATATTTACGCGGGTTCTGACGAAAGTCGTAGATGAGCTTGGTGCTTTCGCTGGAGAGTTGATTGAAGTTCGATGCGGTCTGGTTGAGGTTGTTGAAGAGCGTCTCGTCCGTGACAAGCTTGCCGATGGTTCCTTTTCCGGCCTGGGCGTCGGTTAGGATCGATTCGATCTTGGTCGCGGTCGAGTTAAATTTCGCCAGCGTGTCTCGGGCATCGTTATAGAGCTGCTCGTCCTTCAGCAATCTACCAAAACTTCCTCGACCCGCTGACAGATCCCCGAATATCACCTTAAAGTCGTCCGCGATGCTGTTGATCTTCGCCGCCGACGTTCGGAGATCAATGATCGCCGCACGCGTCTCGTTGTAGAGCGCGTCGTCGGTAACGAACTTGCCCGCCGAGCCGCGGCCGGCTTTGATGTCCGCGGAAATGCTCTCGAGGGTGGCCGCGGTACGGCTGAGATTGTTGTAGAGCTCCGGGTCGTTCAACAACTGGCCCGCCGAGCCCTGCCCGCTGTTGACCTTGTCGAGTGTCGTCTGCAGCTTCGTCACCGTGAGCCGTGTCTCGGCGACTGTCGCGTCGAGATTACGGTACAGCGATTCGTCATTTACGATTCGTCCAAGCGTACCCTCGCCCTGGTTGGCCTTATTGAGGATCTCATTCGCCGGAACCGCCAACCGGTTGATCTGCTCGAGGAGTTCGTTACCGGTCTGAGTGAGCTGGTTGATCGAGATCGCCACTTTCGATTCGAGGATGTCGTTCTCCGACACCGGCGAGCCTTTCGCCGTTCCCGGTGAAATGTTGATGATCTTGTCGTTCGCGAGAAGGGAAGTCGCGATAAGCTGGGCAGACGAGTCGGTGCGGATCCGCTGGTTTATCGGCTGGCCGTTCAATTCTTCGTCGACAGCCATCACGGCCTCGACCTTTGAATCTTCAGGACTGTCGGGCGGCAGTAGCCGGACCTCTTCGACCTTGCCGATGCGAACGCCAGCAAGCTGGACCTCGGATCCTTCACGCAGTCCGTCCGCGGCCCCGAACCTTGCCTTGAGACGCATCTTCTTTTCGAACGGGTTAAAGTCTCCACTCGAATTGAGGATCAGAAACCCCAGCACCGCGAGGCCCAGCAGCATAAATATCCCAACACGCAGCTTGCTGAAGGTAAGTGTTTTCCGTGTCTCAACCATGACTATTTGCCGTGAATAAAGCCTTGAATGTATTCGTCGGGACTGCTCCGTAAACGTTCGTCGGATCCGCTAAAGATTATCTTTCCATCCCGCAACATTATCACTTCGGTATTTATCAGACAAAGCGTCTCGCCTTCCTTCTCGTAGATCACGCGGCCCTCGGTATCGACCGTGGCGTACTCGGATGAAAGGTACCGGAGGTTGTTCATCTCGTGGGTAACAAAGATCGACGAAACGTCCTGCAGGTCGCGAAGCTTGATCGCAAGCTCGCAGATCGTTCGGGCTGTTGGAGGATCCAGTCCAGCGGTTGGCTCATCGAACAGCACGATCTCGGGGTCTCCTACGAGCGCCCGCGCAATGCCGACCCTTCGCCGCATTCCACCCGAAAGCTCGTTCGGCATCTTATCGATCGCGTCTTCAAGATCGACGAAGCGCAGCATGCGCCTGACCTCGAACTCGACCTCGTCCTCATCCAGAACATCCTGCTCACGAAGGCGGTACGCAACATTCTCATAGACCGAAAGCGAATCGAAGAGCGCTCCTTCCTGAAAGACCATTCCGATCTTCTTCCGGACGTTCATCATCTCCTCTTCCGAATAGTCGGTGATGTCCTCACCGTCGATCAGGATGCGACCGGCGTCAGGTTTCAACAGCCCGAGGATAAGCCTGATCGCCGTCGACTTGCCGCCGCCGCTGCGGCCGAGAATGATCTTGGTTTCCCCACGCCGAACCGTAAAACTGACGCCGTCCAGAACCTTCTTGTCGTCGAACGCGAGATGAACATCACGAAACTCGATCGCGGCCTGCGTTCGCTCCGGTTGGTCG
>CAMLKY010000470.1 GCA_946480545.1 uncultured Acidobacteriota bacterium | reverse complement strand
ATCTGCGAGATCGGAAATCCATCCGGAGCTTTTGCGGCGTCGTAGTTTCGCATGATGGCCATCGCGAGCTGCGCCATCGTAAGTTTCTTTCCGCGAGCGGTGTCCGTTATCTTCGCGACATCTGCCATGAACCGTTCGTAATTGAAGAACTCGAATAGCGACTTTGTGTCGCCCGTCTTCTTGTTCACGACCATCAAGGTGAAGATCCCGCAGTTCGGATGACAGTTGCACGAGGACCATCCCCACGGAGCGTCTGCGCCCTGCAGCATGTCCATCACCGAGGTAAATGCCGAATATGAAGACAGCGGGAACCAGTCACGCATCGGCTGGAGGACGCCGTCGAGCTGGTCCTTGAGATCGTGCGTCATCCCGGCCAGCGTGTATCGCTGTTGCTTGCGGTCCTCGTCCGAGATGTCCTCGTCGCGTCCCGTGAACGATACCGGCTGGAACGCGATAGTCTGGACCTTATCGATATTCTCGGCTGCGAACTTAACGATGTCGCCGATACCGTGGTTGTTCCACGAATTCACGATCGTCGTCACGAGCGTCACCTTGATACCGACGCTTGCGAGATTCTCGATCGCCTTGAGCTTTACATCGTAGAGATTGCCGACGCCGCGATGCTTGTTGTTCTCTTCGGTAACGCCATCGAACTGAAGGTAAACGCCGTGCTGACCCGCCTCTTTCGCCGCCTTGCAAAACTCGATGTCCTCGGCGTAACGGATGCCGTTCGTCGCCGCAAGGATCCGGTAGAAACCGATCTTCTTTGCATAAGCGACAGCATCAAGGAAGTAAGGTGAAAGGGTCGGCTCGCCGCCCGAGAACAGGATTATGATCTGGCGCCGCGGCTTGAAAGAGACAGCACGGTCGAGGATGGCCTTAGTATCTTCAAAGGTCGGCTCATGTACATACCCGACCTGGTTCGCATCCATGAAGCACGGATTGCACATCATGTTGCAGCGGTTCGTCAGATCTACCGTCAGAACCGCGCCGCGTCCAAACTTAATATCGCTGGTTCCGTGATGGTGGACGTGAGAATCTTCGGCCGACTTGAAATCGCGTCCGAAGAACAGCCCCTCGATCCGGCGGAGGAAATCGGCGTCGGTCGCGAGAATGTCTTCAAACTCTCCATGCGTCGGACACGTCTTTCGCATGAGCACCTGGCCGTTCTCCTCGACGATCTGTGCCTTGATCTCGCCCGGATGCGCATCCATGAGGATATTCAGCGGAATATCACCCGAGATCACACCGTTGCGGACGGACTTCACGCACGACGGGCACAGCGAGTCGGTCTCACGAGGAAAACCGAGCGGAGGCGCAGTTCGTTCGTACGATTTGAGGAGCGGCTCAGCCGCCCACGCCGGTTGTATCGCCTGTCCCTCGGGCAGAGCGGTGTTCACTGCCTGAAAAGCCTTCCAACCGATATCGGCAAGCTTCGAAACAGCCTTGGAGCCCTTTCGTCCGCCGCCTTTTCCTTCGCCGCGTCTAAAATTATCGCTAAACATTTGTGAATCAGGGCTTGAAACGCCCTCGAAATAATATCAGATTTGACCTTGCGAGACTAAATTAAAGGCTAACTTACGGCCTCTGTAATCCAGGGAACGGTCGTGGCCTGATGCCGGCTGGCAAGATGCTCGCTTTCAGGGGAGTTCAGATGAGAGTAGCAATCGCGGTGTTGTCCGTCCTTATATTTCCAGCATTTTCACAGGCGCAAGACGACCTGGGGGCGATGATAGCTACCGAGAACGCCTTGATCTACGAGACGGCGGAAAACGGGCCTAAGCGTGGTTTCCGAAATCATCTGACCCGCGATTCGGTCCTTTTTCGGCCGGGGCCGGTAAACGGCTGGCAGTATCTGTCCGACGGCGACGCGCCGTCCGGGGAATCGCTTGTGAGAAAGACCGTCTACGCTGATATCTCGGCAAACGGGCTAATCGGATACACGACCGGAAACTGGAGGCTCTATCAGAAAGGCAAAAGCGAATCCACCGCGCGATTCGGCCAGTATGTGACGATCTGGCAGCGACAGGGTGACGGCCGGTACCGTGCAACACTCGACATTGCAACGACGCATGACAAGCTTCCCTTCTCGCAGACCGACTATGTCGGTTATGTAATCCGGAAACGCGATCCGAACAAACGCGGCTGGTCACCTGCCGACGCGTCGATCGATTTTCAACGGCTCAGCATGACCAACGCCCGTCTTGGCGGAGCATATGAAAAGTACGCGGCCAAGGACGTGCGCCTGCTCATCGAACGTGAACCTCCGATCGTCGGCCGGAAGAACGTCGTCGAGGCGATGGACCGTTATATCGCTATCGAGTTTCCGACAAAGGTCACAACATTTCTCTCAGCCGACATGGCCTACACGTGGAATCCATGCCGGTTCGCGAACAATGACGAGGGACTGGAAAGCGGAAACTGCCTTCACATCTGGAAACTGCGCGACAAGAAGTGGCAGATCGTGCTCGGTGTTTTCGCCAGACTGCCAAATGAGAAACCGCCTGTCTTGAGGATGCGGTCAGAATAAGTCCCAGCCGACTTAACCCACCGTCCTCAGCCACCCTTGTCGTGCCGCGGCTGAATTGATAGATTCGCTTCCAATGAAAGTCATCTCTGTCGCCGTTGGAAAGCCGCAGGTCATTCGCACACCTAACGAGGACTTTATAACCACCGCGATATTCAAACACCCCGTAGACGGCAGGGTAAAAGTTAACGAGTTAAATCTCGAGGGCGACGCGCAGGCCGACCTGCGGGTTCACGGCGGATGGAGCAAAGCGGTCTACGTGTACCCGGCTGAGCACTATGATTTCTGGCGCGAGGAAATCCCGGAAATGGAATTGGGACATTCACAATTTGGCGAGAATCTGACGACGCGCGGGCTTATCGAGACCGAGATATGCATCGGCGATCGGCTGCGGATAGGGACCGCCGAGTTCGTCGTCACCGAGCCCAGGATGCCGTGTTACAAGCTTGGAATTCG
>CAMLKY010000469.1 GCA_946480545.1 uncultured Acidobacteriota bacterium | reverse complement strand
TGGAGATTCATCCCGGCAAGAACATCGGAGTTGTAAAAGAACGTCATGAACGAAAGAACAAAAACAGGTCTCGAGATATTACAGGCTTCCTTGCTTGTAGGTGTGTTGGGAAACATTCTGCTGCGGCAGACACCGTGGGGGTTGAATGCTTTCCTTTTTGTCGCGACGTTTGTCGCCGCGCTTGTGATGATCGCGCGTCGCCGCCGACCTGATTTTCTTTCGATCAACAACATCGCGCTCTTATCCGCAATGCTGTTCTTTGGGTCGATGTTCCTGTTTCGCGATTCCATCGAGCTCCGCGTTTACGACACTTTCGCGATCCTGATCATCATGGGCGTTGTGCTGCTGAAGAGCTTCGCGATCAAAGCCCACCTCGCCGGCGCTTTCCATTACCTTGCCGGTTTGATCTGGTCAGGGCTTACGTCCGTGTTCGGACCGATAGCCCTCCTCGTCGCCGATATCGAATGGAACGCGATGCCGGGTAACAAGATGAGCCGGCATCTGTTCTCGGTACTCCGGGGTCTCGCTATCGCACTTCCGCTTGTCCTCATTTTCGGCGGGTTGTTCATGGCCGCTGATGCCGCGTTCGAGGGACTGGTAAATCGTGCGATCAATATCGAGATCGACGTGATCGTCAGCCACGTCGTGTTGACGTCGGTGTTCGCATGGCTGACGGCCGGATATCTGCGAGGTGCGATGCTTAACAGGTTTGGAGCCACAGTGGCTTCGGGAGTTGCGACTCAGACCGAATCTCAGGCGAATACCACTTCAGACGAATCCTTCGTCGCAAGGGTCGCCGAGGAGCCGGGCGAGAATCCGTCAACGCTCCCAGATAACGCGAGCATTCTCGAACATATAAATCGCAGCGATGCACCCGATACGAAGTCCGATCAGCCTGAAAAGCCTCGCGACTGGCAGAATTTCGACAACTCGGTCCTCCCGAACGTCTTTACACTGGGAACCGTCGAGACCGTGATCATCCTCGGTTTGGTGGATCTGCTGTTTCTCAGTTTCGTAGTAATGCAGGTCCCGTATCTTTTTGGAGGGATGGAGCTGGTTCAGAACACGCCCGATTTCAAGCTCTCCGATTATGCTCGGCGGGGTTTTGGCGAGCTCGTAGCCGTGGCAGCCCTTGTGCTTCCGATGCTGCTGGTATCGCACTGGCTTCTGCGGCGCGGAACCGGCAAAACAGAGATCGTCTTCCGAATTCTCGCGGGTGCTCAGATCGCCTTGCTCTTCGTGATCATGGCGTCCGCCGTGCAAAGACTTCTTTTGTTGACCGGCGAGTTCGGTTATGGACTGACGACTGTTCGTTTCTACCCGATGGTCTTCATGGTATGGCTCGCGGTCGTCTTCGGCTGGTTCGCTATCACTGTGTTCCGCGGAGCGCGAAATCACTTCGCCTGGGGCGCCCTGTGGTCGGCGATCGTGATACTCGGAGCCACGAATCTGATGAATCCCGATGCGTTCATTGCACGGACAAACATCCAACTAATGCAACAGGGACGCGACTTTGACGCTTACTATAATTCGCAGCAGTTAAGCTTCGACGCGGTCCCCACCATTGTCTCCGGCCTGTCGTCCATGACGGCTGAAGACCAGTGTTTGGCAAAGTCGGTTCTGCATTCTCGCTATCGGGAGCTCGGCCAGTACGGCGACCTACGCTCGTTGAACTGGTCACGACGAACCGCATTCCAGACTCTCCGTACGAACGACGCAATGCTCCATCAAACCGAGGGCTGTCCCTCTTACCACCAGGTTCCGTATCATTCCGGGGCAGAGTGATGCTAAGCTTCGACGTGTTATGACCCGCGACCTCATCCGCGAATATCTGTCGTACTTGCGAGTCGAAAAGGGGCTTGCACGTAACTCTGTCGAGGCTTATGAGAACGATCTCTCAAAGCTGAAAGCATGGTGCGATAAGAACGGCTTCGAGATCGAAAAACTTACTCGCCAGGATCTTCGGGAGTGGCTGATCGATCTCGGCCGTGCAAAGCTTTCGGATAATTCCAGGCGCCGCGTAGTGAGTTCTTTACGCGGATTCTATAAGTTCCTGGTTATCGACGGTCACGTCAAAGCAAACCCGGCCGAAGATCTGGATGTTCCCCAAAAGGGACAGTATCTTCCGCGATTTCTGACGCAGGAGGAGATCGACAGGCTTTTCCAGGTGCCGGATGTTTCAACCACCTTGGGCCTGCGAAACCGCGCCATCCTGGAACTTATGTACGCCTGCGGGCTTCGGGCAAGTGAAGTTTCCACTCTCCGCATGGGCGACATAGACATTGAGGCGGGCATCCTGACTACCACAGGGAAAGGAAGTAAGACGCGTCGAGTGCCCGTGGGATCGAGTGCGATCGAATGGCTGGGCCGATATCTCGCAGGTCGTCGTAAGGATAACGACCTGGATGCGATCGAACTGTTCGTCAGCGAGGTCGGGAAGCCTCTCAATCGACAAGTGATCTATACGATGATCAAGTCGGCTTCTCGCGCCGCAGGGCTGGACGACGTCTCGCCACACACTCTGAGGCATTCCTTCGCGACACATCTCGTCCAGAACCGGGCCGATATCCGGTCGGTCCAACAGATGCTGGGCCATGCCGACATTTCCACTACCCAGATCTATACGCACATGACCGACGCCCATCTGCGTGAGAGCTATAACAGATTTCACCCTCGAGCAAAGGCTACTTCGACAGACGAAGGTGCGAAATTCGGCGGATCCGAGGACAAGATCTAGGATCTTCTCGTCGGGTACGGCGTGCTCCGCGTAAGAAAACCCCCTCAGGCGCGAGACTCTTGGCCTACAAAAGTAACAGCCTGCCGTCGTCGCGGAAAACCGCCGGAGTCGGGCTTGCATCTCAAACAGACCTTCGGTAACATTGGAAATTTGCTAAATAGCCTCATTTTTGGGCATTGGCATAGATACAAGCTGCAAGGGTGGTCGAGTGGTTAATGGCACCGGGCTGTAAACCCGGCGGAGTAACA
>CAMLKY010000468.1 GCA_946480545.1 uncultured Acidobacteriota bacterium | reverse complement strand
GGTTTTTCCGACGATGTCCTTTGCCCAGAAGATCTTTGTCGGGAGCCCGCCGGCGATCGATCGCGCTTCATCAGCAGAGATCGACCGGATACCTACCTGCACAGACGGGATCCTGAGATCCTTGACCACACGCGCCATGATCGAAGCGTGCGAATGTGGCGTGCCGTCGTATGTATCGCGGAGGTCGGCGTGAGCATCGATCTGCAGCACGCTCATATCGTGGAACTTCTCGGCGTGGGCTTTGATGACCGGTGCCGAGACGGAATGTTCGCCCCCGATCATGCATATGAATTTGTCGGCCTCGAGCAACTCGCGCGTGCGGGTGTAGAGGTCCTCCATCATCGTCTCGGGTGCCGGACGTGACTGGAATTCCTCGAGGGTGTGAATGCCAAGCTTGTAGACTTCGGCGCCGGTCTCCTCTTCGTAGAGCTCCATGTTGCGCGAGGCATCGACGATCGCCATCGCGCCATCGCCCGTCCCGGTGCCGTAAGAGACGGTACCCTCGTAGGAAACGGGCCAGACCACGATGCGTGAGCTGTCGAAAGACGAGTAGGCATCTTCATCGATGCCGCCGAAATTCATTGGAAGTGAGGCTGATTCGCTCATGAGATCTTCGATTGCGATTTTCGACTTGCGATTTTGGTTGTCCACGCAATCGAAAATCGCAAATCGAAAATCGAAAGTTCTAAGGAACGTCGATCGTCATGTCCTTGCCGGCGAAGCTGAAGTTCGGCCGCTTCCGTCCCTTCATAAATTTCGCTGCCGTCTGGGAAAGAGCGGTGATGATCATCGGAAGAGCGATCGACGGATCGCTGGGAACGTAGGCTGTAGTTGCACCGCGGAGCAGTTTTCCAAAGACGGCCGTGTGATTTCCACCGTACGACGGCGTCCTTATCTCGAGAGGAACGGTATCTGTCGTGATCGAGATCGCGTACTTGTGACCGCGGGCCGCATTGCGAAGCATGTACGATGAGATCTCGGCCATGTGAAGCATATTCTGACTGCACGTACTGCCGAGCGTGATAACGCCCGAGTTTCGCGTCTTCTGCGCGATGGTCATCATCTCCATCGTGTCGGAGGTCGTGTCGAAGGTGAACTGCGACTTCTTCTCGAATCGGGCGCGGGCTATCCCTACGGAAAGCTCGGTACTGAGCAGATCGGGACAGAACACGGGAATACGCGCCTTAAAGGCCGAGGTCATGATGCCGTCCTCATGCGCGATCTCGGCGAGCTCGCGACCCATGAGCAGCAGGAACTCGCGAACCGCGTAAGCCCGGCTTGTATCGAGCTGATTGATCACGCTTCCGATCCACTCGTCCGCTTCCCGATACTCATCTCGATTCGCAAGAAGGTCACCGACGCGCGTCACGTCCGATGTTTCCAGCTCGTCGTCAGCCATGCTCGGATGGGCCTGATAGTGGTTGCGGCCGAGTGTTTCGTGAATATCGTGGTACAAGACAGTGCCGGACATCACAATGACGTCGACGAACCTGTTCTTAATAACGTATGCGAGCAGTCGCCGCATGCCGGACGTAATGAGGTTGCCGGAACCGCAAAGATAGATCGTTGAGTTGTCATCCAACATATCCAGCCAGATGCGATGAGCCTCGGCAAGCTGTCTGGCACCGAACCCGGCTCCCTCCATTTTCTCTAACAGCCCGGCGACGGAACGGTCCCGGTCAATCGGAACTGGTCGTGTCGGAACTGTCAGGAATTTTGAAGCCTTGGTTTTCTTTTGAGCCGCCATCATGATTCTCCAAATGAATAAGTTCTAGTATAAAAATGCAAAAGTTAGTCGTCACCGCTACCGTTCGGGGTCAAATAGGTATAGCTCTCAGCTTGGTTTTCGTAGAACTCGATAAGCTGATTGCCTTCCTTTGTCGAAAGCTCGCCATTTTTTATCCGACCCATTACCGCCCGCCTGAACTGATCGTGGAGCTGATTCGCATCGAAGCGTACGGTCGTCAGGGTCTCAGCGAGAGTCGCCCCGTAGATAACCTTCCGGATTATGTGCCCGTCCTCGCCGATAAAAATATGGGCTTCGTGGGGAACACCGAATAAGTTATGGTTATTTCCCATAACCTCCTGGTAAGCTCCGACCAACATCATCGCGAGATAGTAGGGCTCGTTTTTCACAAGCTTGTGCAGCTCGAGCACAGGTTTGACGTCGTGGAGGTCCACAAACTTGTCAACGATACCGTCGGAATCGCAGGTTATATCACATAGGGTAGCATACTCAGTCGGCTTTTTGTTGAGTTTATGTATTGGAATAATTGGAAATAGCTGTTCCAGCGCCCAATTATCCGGCATCGAACGGAAAACCGAGAAGTTGGCAAGATACTTCGCGCAAAGCAGCCGCCGCAGGTCATCAAATTCCTCCGAAACATATTTCTTCTGCTGTGCAAACTGGTCGGCCTTCTCACAAACGTCCCAGAAAAGCACCTCGCCCTTACCCTTGTCCTCGAGTGTGATCAGTCCGAGGTCGAACATTGTAAAAAGCTCTTCCCGATGCTCCAGGGCGTCATGATAATACTCGCGATAATTCTTTCCGTTGATCGTCTCGCGAAGGTCGTGAAGCTCGCGTACAACAGGCGGGTCTTCCTTCTGGATGGTCATCGGGGTGAGATCTTCGACAACCGTCTCGATCTCTTCCTGAATGTTCGTGACAAGAATGGCGTGATACGCCGACAGGTAGCGTCCCGATTCCTGGATTATCGTCGGGTGCTGAACATTTTCGTCATCACAGACCGTCTTGATAACGTATATCACGTCGTTCGCAAACTCACGTGCGTTATAGTTGGCCGAGGATTCGAAGGAGGTGCGCGACCCGTCGTAGTCGACCGCCATACCACCGCCAACATCGAGGTAATCGATCGGGATCCCCATCTGGCGGATCTTCGCGTACGTGCGAGCGGCCTCCTTCATCGCATTCTTGATCCGCTTGATGTCCGTGAGTTGCGACCCGATATGAAAGTGCAAAAGCCTG
>CAMLKY010000467.1 GCA_946480545.1 uncultured Acidobacteriota bacterium | reverse complement strand
CTCCGCACCGGCAGGCGACGATAGAGTTGGATGTTCTACCTGATAGCACGCTGGCAACGGTATCTGGATCGATCACCGGCAAGGCGGATGAAAGCGTTGTTCGGGAGCAGGAAGCCGACTCCTTGATCGTCGAAACCCACGAGTCGGCAAACGAAACACAGTTCCATGGCTTCTATAAACTTGTAGCCGACGGTCGGAATGTTTACCGGTTGAGAATAATCGTGCTTGCTGAACACTCCGGCGACTACTTGCGTAGAATAAAGGACACTCTCGATAGTTTTACCTTGAGAACGCTTTAGATCATTATGAAAACTTTTCTTGCACTCTTAATATTCGGTTTGTTTTTATTTGCTGCGGGTACATCCAGCGCCCAGACGGTAAGCGGCTCACTAAGTGATGGCACGATCGAACGGGGCGAGGCCGCGCGAGGCCGCATCGTCCTGAGTATTCCCGGCGGTCTGCATGTGAACTCGAATCGTCCCGCCAGCGAATATGCAATAGCGACCGTAGTGAACGTCCGCGGCCCTCGCGGAGTGCGCATAAGCCGTGTGACCTATCCCCGCGGAAAGAATCGTAAATTTCAGTTCTCTGAAAATCTGATCAATGTTTACGAAGGACGCGTAAACTTTCCGTTTACGGTGACGGTGCCCGCGAGTTTCCGTGGTAAGACAGTTCGCCTGAACGCGAGCGTCCGTTACCAGGCCTGCACCGACGAAGTCTGTTATCCGCCGCGAACAAAGAACGTCGTCATCTCAGCAGCCGTGAAATAGATCTTTGCGTGCTTCGCGAACTCTGCGTGAGATCATTTCACGCAGAGTTCGCAGAGCCCGCAGAGTTTATGCCCGTCCGATGACCGACAATAACCTACCGGTTTTTCCGTAGAGATTCTTCTCGACTCGATAAGAAAAGAAAAGATCCGTCCGCTCCATCGTGCAGAACGGTGCAATGTAGACCGACTGCTCACCGACGCCCGAGTTAACCAGTTGGTCCTTATTCGCGAGATGCAGGTCGATGAGCGCATGACCCTCGCGGGTAACGGAGAGATATCGATCGTTGGCGTCGAATGCGTCGATCACCTCGCGCCCGATCTCGTAGTTTTTGCACGTCGCCGCAGGGCCGATGGCTGCGATAAGATCTGACGGGCTCGAACCGAAATCCTGCTGCATTGCGGCGATCGCTTTAGTAACGATTGCGCGTGCGGTACCACGCCAACCGGCATGCACGGCCGCAAAGGACTTCGTCACCGGATCGCCGATGAGAATGGGCACGCAGTCTGCAGTCTTTACTCCGACCAGGACGCCGGGCAGCTTCGATGTGAGAGCATCGAACTTTTCATCCGAGGTTTCGACATCGCTCGCATTGCGTACGATCTTTATTTCGTCGCCATGCACCTGCCAGGCGGTCGCGAGAGCGAACTCGCCATCGAACGCCGCGAGGAACCGCCGCCTGTTCTCGGCGATGTTGTCTGCTGTGTCCTCATCGAATCCCGAGAGATTCAGATCGCCCACCGGAAACGGCGACACTCCGCCAATGCGTGTCGAGAACCCGTTCACAAACCCGGCTCGCTCGAGCGGCTCACAGACAAGCACCTTTACGCCGTCACGTTCTCGCCAATAAAACCCGGCATCGGTTAGAATCTCGTCGTCGGACAAAGCACTGCTCGTCTCGTTTTTTATGATCGTCTCCATCGGAATCGACATCGTCGAGGTATATCGTATCGCAGAAACCATCGAGCGGACACCGCGGTTCGCCGAGCGCGTGTACACCCCCGCCGAGCGCGAGTACTGCGATCAAAAAGGTGCCGCGGCCGCGCAGTCATACGCCGGAAGGTTTGCGGCAAAGGAGGCTTTTTTGAAGGCTTTGAAGACCGGATGGCGGGGCAAGATCACCTGGCACGATATCGAGATCGTATCCGACGATCAGGGAGTTCCGACGCTAAAGATAGTGGGTGAAGCGGCGACCTTATTCATTGCGACCGGTGCAAAGACGGCCCACCTCTCGATCTCTCACACCTCAGAACATGCCGTGGCACAGGTGATCTTCGAGAAGTGACTAAAGTCCGGAGTGCAAGCTTCTGCTTGTTTGCGTTCCCGCAATACAGGCTGAAGCCTGCACTCCAAACATTCCGAACTACAGGCTACTGCGTATCAACCCGCCGCTCGATGATGTTCTCCACTTGCTGACGTACGTTTGAGAAGAAATCAAATCCAGTCAGCGCCTCTACACGGTCGACGCTTACGCGGAAGTTGCGCCACGGGGTGTTGATCCCGATATCCTGACGATTCGGCATGATCACGGCGATCGTTCGCGTCGTTTTTACCACCCGGTCCACGTCGTTCCCGCCGACGGGCAGAACGATTATCACCTTCCACGTGACGGCCGGTACCGTGATATTCCCGTTCGCGATCGTATTCGTGGTACCGCCGCTCGAACCGCTGCCGCCCTGGCCGGCGCCGCCGGCGATGATGTAAAGCTCGTTACCCTGATTGACCAGCGTCCGGCAATAGCTCTCGAGTTCTTCCCACGGCCCCTGATTATTGAACGGGGCCTGCGGCATCATGTTCGTCATCAGGAATGTCGCCGAGTTATCGGGCACCGAGCTGGTCCTGTCACCCGAAGGAGTCAGATGCCCGCGGTCGAATCCCGAACCCGAATAGTCGGTATTCTGGACCTGGTACCAACCTGCCGGCAGGCTTGTATCCGCACGAAAGTCGTCCTGCCGCGGCGTATCACCCAGCCATGTGTTATCGAGGTGCCACGAGACCCAGTTCGGGATACCGCGAAAGCGATGATAGGACATCACGTATTGAGGCTTCGGGAGTAGGTAGTTCGTCTCGTTCGCCGGATTAGCAACCGCATTGCTAGGGTTGCCCATCACCATGTGCTCCGACGGGTCGCGCGGCGCGTTGACGTTGAGGCTTATCGACGTCATTGCCGAACGCGCCTGAGCGTCGGTGATCGTAGAGAGGAAGCTTCGCTGACCATTC
>CAMLKY010000466.1 GCA_946480545.1 uncultured Acidobacteriota bacterium | reverse complement strand
CGTCTCATTCAGCGTCACTCTACAGCGAGCACCCGAACACTTTTGCAACTGATCAATCGAATCAACCTATGAAAAACGCAAACACGCTCGTACCGGCTCTCGCAGCGCTCCTTTGTGTCACGCTCTCGTGCAGCTTTCTGAAGGAGCAGGCGAACGTTGGCGGTTCGACGACGAGCCCCGCCCCGGCGCCGTTCGATCCCAACGGGCCGATGGTCTCGCCCGGCGCATTCATCCTGCGAATCCTTGCCGAGGAAGACCCAGCAGCGGCTGCCGCTCTCGCCGGTGATATCGAATCGGCCGAGAAGCGACTTATGAAGCGGGCGATCGACGAACATGAAACCCCGGCTCTCGCGACTCTGCCGTCGCCGTCGAGGCGACACTACCCCAATAACGGTTGCGTCCGAGGGGCTTGACGACGCCGGTGGCGGGCGGGGATGCTCGATCAAGGCTGAATCCGATGGCGTCCCACCTCATGTTGTTTCAGTCGGGAGAGCTCGCCTTGCCCACACTCGGTGATGGACTGATGCTGGGTGCATTCGGCGGATATCTGAAACGAATGATCGCCAACGCAGTCGCCGACCAGACCTTTAACACTAAGAAGTCGGAGACGGAGAAAGTCGAGGGCGGCACCTCAACGATGAACATCGAGATGGGTTCGAACCCTGACGGGTCGAGCGTCTTTGAAATGGGCGTCGTTACCGAAACCGAGAAGAATGGCGTAAAGACCAGGACCGAGATGAAGTCCCGGATTGAGGGTCAGGATTGTCCGAACGCCGAAGGTCAGCTTCCGATCACGATAAAGATACGGCTCGCGGGCCAGTCGGGTAAAGCAAGATATGAGCAGGATATTACGGCCTTTGTCCGTGTCGTAGTCGATGACAATGCCAACGTGGCAAGTACGACTATCGAGTTCAAGCAAGCGACGGCGCGCGGCCGTAACGGAAGAAATTATTTTATCGAGTCAGGTGCGACCTTTCGAATGGATGCCGGCCAGACCGACTTTGCCTATTCGAACGGGCACATCGTCCGAAACTCTGATGGGGCGACGGTCGATGACTTCAACGATGCACACAGTTCCGGAACAAGCGTGGCCATCGGTGCGGCGCAAGCAGCGATAGCAACCGCGGAATCTGGCTGGAAGGGTGGAACTTGCATCAAGATCGAGGCACGTTCACCGGGTAATGTCGGACCGGGCTCGGGTACAGAGATACCGGTCAAGGTCCGCCATAGAAAAGATGGATCGGAAATAGCCGCAAAGTTGAACGTCACGTTGGTCGGCGAAGCTTCGATCGATCCCGAACTCGTTCCGGCCACGCCGGGAACGCTCATGTACGTCGCACCCG
The DNA here is from genome assembly GCA_946480545.1 of uncultured Acidobacteriota bacterium. The sequence continues at coordinate 1,649 of CAMLKY010000466.1, read as the reverse complement.
CCGAGACGGGAAAGACCGCGACGATAAAACTCAAGGCAACATCACGCCGCGGCATAGCTGAGCTCGACCTCACTGCGAATACCGGTACAAACGCGTATCGCATCTCCGGCGGTCTTGATGAGTGGTACACCGACACGATCGTGTGCGACATCACGAAACCATTCACACTGACCGGTACGCACGGTATCAAAGTCGAATTCAGCGGCGGCACCTCAGGCACATACAAGTACGGCGGGGGGTCGTTCAACGCGCAGGGTACGGGAACATACGAGATGTCGTTTCCCTATGGCGAGGGCAAGAACGGCACGATGATCGGGCGAGGCCCGGGCACTGTGCAGGGCGGCGGCAAGACCTGGAAAGGATCCGGAACAGAAACCTACGGCCTTTCTACCGTTGACGGTCCCTGCGTCGACGGGCCTGTGAAATGACGATGCGGTTCATACATCGGCAAAGCGTTCGCTCTGTATTTTTCCGTTGTTCCGCGTGTTCCGTGGTTACGCTCTGTGCCATACCACGGACCACAACGGAGAACACCGAAAACAGACCGAAACGAATGTTATGAAACTCTTTCTTATCATCCTCGCACTTCCGATATGCGCCTTCGCACAAACGACGGCGGTGTCGACGCCGGAGTACATCGCCGTCGATAGCCGGGACAATCTTTTTGTCGGGCTGCAGTACGGGATCATCCGGATCGCACCCGACGGGACCATAACGAATCTCACTAAGCAACCCGGCACGATCGGCAAGTTAGACCGAAAGTGGAACAACCTTATCATCGACTCAAAAGACAATCTCTACGCGAACGATGGAAAGCTGATCTATAAGTTCACATTCGATCGTGACGGAAAGTTTGTCGGATCGATCTACGCGGGACAGGAATGGACGTACAACCTCGAGGACGGCCCGATCTCAAAAGCGGGCTTCAACTCGATCGGCCTGATGACCATCGATCACGAAGACAACATCTACGTCACGGACAGCGCCGACAAGATAAAAGATACGATCGGCACAAACTTCGTGAAGGATAACTTCGATCTGACTCCGAAGGCTCAAGCGATCGCTAAGAAAACCAGAAGGAGTTTTAGCGTGATCCGAAAGATCAGCCCGCAAGGAATTGTCTCAACGCTGAAGACTCCCGACGGACGATTCATCCTCGTGAATCAGATCAGCGGAATGGCCGTCGATCTCGACGGGAATATCATTTTCGGTTCTTACAGTTTCGGCCGCTTTGTCGGAAAGATCGACCTCGACACCGGAACGACGACGCTCGTCGCCGGCCAACCCTACAAGCGCGAATGGTGCCCGGTCTACACCCAGGGTCCGATCACGACGGCCGAGTTTGTCGAGCCCGAGAATATTATCGTGAACAGGAAAGGCGAGATCCTCGTCGCTGATCAGCGTATTAATCGTGTGATGAAGATCGCGGGAGGTAGAGTGTCCACTCTCGCCGGCGGGAACATCATCGATCCATGCTCACAGAACATCGCCGGGCGTTCACAGGAAGGAAACAGGGACGGCAAGGCACTCACCGCCCTTTTCAATTTTCCGAAAGGCATGGCATACGACAGCCGTGGCAATCTATACATCGCCGATATGTACAATCATTCGATCCGCAAGTTATCACCCGACGGGATTGTAAGTACGTT
>CAMLKY010000465.1 GCA_946480545.1 uncultured Acidobacteriota bacterium | reverse complement strand
AACAAGTCTCGATCTAAAAGGAGATTTCCGTTCACACCCGTTCGCCGAGCTGCTGGTCGAGATCGGCCAGGCAAAGCTTAGCGGCAGCCTTCGTGTGTCCAGCGGAAAGCAGAAGACGATCATCTACTTTCGCGACGGCGTGGTTGTTTTCGCCGTCTCAAATGCACGCGAGCGCCGGTTGTTCAGCATTTTGCTCGAAAGAAACAAGATCGAGCGTCGCGTGCTCGCCCAGTTTCCCGACCTCGCGAACGATCTGGAGCTTGCCGCCGCACTCGAGCAGAAGATGATATTTACCCGTGCGGAGATCGATGAGCTTATATCGATCCAAATCGAGTCGATCATCATCGAGGCCTTGAGTTGGACTCAGGGCGAATGGTTGTTCAGTCCACTGGCACGCCTCCGCGGCGGGCTCGTCTACAAGACCGATATCTTTAAGGTGCTCATCGAGTACGCTCGGTGCATCTCGACGGACGAAGTGTACAGGCGGTTCAAGAGTGTGCAGGAAGCGTTTTATACCAAACCGAATCCCGACACATCCGCAGTGTTGCAGCCGCACGAGAAATACGTTCTCGACCGATTTACAGAAGTCGGCCAGCTTACCATCGAGCAGTTTCGTCCGCTGTGCACATTGCCGGAAAGTGCGCTGTTGCATTCGCTATACGTCCTGTGGCTCGGAGGTTTTCTTGTTAGGCGTGACTGGAATTCGGCATTCTCGGCGACCAAAGTAGGTGAGATCCTCACGTCGAGGCTGTCGCTCGTCAAAGATGCCGTCGATATCAAGAAGCCCGAGAAGGATACGCAGGCCGTGCCTGCCGCACCCTCTGCGGTTCACGACCGTCTGCCGGAGGTGACGCTGTCGCTCGAAGAATATCTCGAGCGGGTCGAAAACGCCGCAACCCTGTACGACATCCTTGGCGTTGCGCCTGACTCGCCCCTGGCGGAGATCAAACATTCGTATTTTGGAATGGCGAAGCTGTTTCATCCGGATCGCTATCACCGGGAGGAACCAGCGAAGCTGCGTCGAATACAGGTTGCGTTCACCGAGATCGCTCACGCATACGAGACCCTGAAGAGCTCAGAGTCACGCGAGAGTTACAACTTCAAGGTGCAAAAGGACAAGGAGTATCGCGAGAAACGAAAGGCGGCGGGTCAGGCGGCAAGCGAGTCTCCCGCGGACCGCCAGGCCGAACAGGGACTGGGAAGTTTCGAACAGGCCATGGAGGCTCTGACGGATGAGGAGTATGCGGCGGCGGCCGGCCATCTGGCGCGTGCCGTTCACTACAGCCCGCAAAACGCGCTCTATCACGCCTATTTCGGATTCGCGCTCTCGAAACTCGAGAAACAACATCACAAAGCGGAAGCCGAGCTTCAAGTCGCGGTCCGGATGGACCCAAAGAACCTGAAGATCCGCATGATGCTGGTGGAATTCTTTGTCGAAATGAAGATGGCTCGCCGAGCAGAGGGCGAGCTGAAGCGCTTCCTCGAGCTGGTTCCGGGAAATAAAGAAGCGACGAAGCTGCTAGAGAAGCTGCAGGGGGTTCAGAGTTTCTAGTTTCTAGTTCCTGGTTTCTAGTTCTTGTCGCTAGTGACGTCGTGCGCTTGAAAGTTAAAACGCAAAGACAGAAACTATTCTCCTATGTACAGCCCAGCGGTCGAGTCACGATTTGATGAAAAGCTGCTCGAGATCTCGTCGCATATGGACGAGTTCGAAGGCTACGGGCACCCGCACGGCCTGCGGATCGCCAACATCGCCGACGCAATCGCTAAGCATTTCAACCTTGCCGCTCACGACCGGTTCTTTATGCAGCAGGCCGCACTGGTCCATGATATCGGCGAAGTCGTCATGAATCGCGAGTACATAAAGGAAAGCCGCGTTCTCACGCCCGACGAGGTCCTCGACATGCAGCGTCATCCTGTCATCGGGGAACAGGAAACAGCTCGACGCGGAATGTCTCGAGGAGTTCAGCTCCTGGTTCGCTGGCATCATGAATGGTGGAACGGGGGCGGATATCCCGACGCGCTTGAAGGCGAGCAGATCCCTCTCGCCGCACGGATCCTCAGGGTCGCCGATAGTTACGCGGCGCTGACCGATAACCGGCCGAGAAGGCACGCGATGGAGGACGTGGAGGCAAAGCGGTACATGACCGAATGGGCGGGATTGGAGTTTGACCCGAAAGTTATCAAGGCCTTCCTGTCGATCGATACCGACGTGTATGTGACTCCGGCGGCACCCGAGCCCGAAGCAGAGTCGGTACCAAAGTTTAGATTTTCTTAGTGTAATTGGATCGCGGACGCTGGACTCATGAATCCAAAATCCAAAATCCAAAATCTAAAATCCCTATGACGCTTGCGACAAAAGCCTCGCCTACGGGCTGGCTGGCATTCGAACTGAATATCCTTCGCCGGCTCGACTTCAGGTCGATCGCAATGCCGTTTACTCCCGATCCGGTGTTGGGAGCGTATCTGAAGCGACGCGACGTCCGGGTACTTGCGAATGACCTTCTTCAGTCGTCTTGGACGAAGGCGGTCGCGTCGATCCAGAACAACAGTGAACGACTGAGCGACGAGGACGTGAATAATGTTCTCGAGGATGTTTATGTTCCCCGACACAAGCTTCAGAATCCCGCGCTTCGCACGTGGTTCAACGAGACCGATTCCTGGTGGTTCGACAATGTGCGTCTGAATCTTGACCGCCTGCAGTCTCCATTTGCTTTCGCCGTCGCAGCGAGTCTCGCGATGGCGGTCGGCGATTACGTCCATTCATTCACCTCTGAGACCCTTGAGTTGCGTCAGCCGCTGTCGACGGTTTATCGGCGCCTATGGACGATACTTCCCGAGCCGGTCAACAACGGCCAGAACAACAGTTGCCAGAACAAAAGCCCGAATGAGTTCATTGCCGAGACAAGTTTTGCCGATCTGATGTTTCTCAGACTGCCGGCATCAGGCGCGGGATCGACACGCGCTTTTGCCGACAAGATACTCTGGCGCGCAGAGTGGCTCC
>CAMLKY010000464.1 GCA_946480545.1 uncultured Acidobacteriota bacterium | reverse complement strand
GCGTGCATATTCTTGGTTGCAAAACGCCTCGCGCGCCAATTCTGAAAACCGCCTTCTGTAACGGGCCTTGTGGTGTCAATCCCTCGTGAGCATGGTCCAGGCCGCCAGGGTCTTGCTTCTGTCCGCAGTCGGCGCGGGGCCGCTGCCTGATAGGGTCGGATGAGGACCGGTCGGCCAATCTCAGGACGCGCAGTCGGCGAACCGCTGCTGCTGGGAATCACCAAGGCTTCGCTTTCGACCGACTCGTTCATCTCGGCTGCTTCGTTCCAGGAGACGACTCGTGTCCTGACCGAGGCCGCGATCTCAGGCCGCGTCGATTACTTGCGGGGTCTGAAGGAGAACGTCATTATGGGACGCCTTATCCCTGCGGGTACCGGTATGAAGTACTATCGGAACGTCAAGGTCGCACCCGATGCGACTGAGAACCGCAAGGTCGAGGACGAGTTCGATGAATTAGCAGAGCTTCGCGGCGGCATCGACATTCCGACGCTGGCCGGCGTACCCGGAGTCGATACCGACGAAGGCTACGACGAAGCCGAAGAGACGCTCGACGATCTCAGCCTCGAGGAAGACGAGGTCTACGACGATTCGATCAAACCGGATGGTTTGGTAGACGTTGTGGGCGAGGACGACGATTTTTAAGGATCGCGTATCCAGTATTAGAAGGCCGGGCAGATCGCCCGGCCTTTTTTTCATCGCAACAGCGTATCCACTACGTCAGCGAAGTCGATAAGTATCAAGAAGTTCAGGATGCATGAACAATCGAGTGATTCACGCTGATTCACACCCGACCAGCAGTCCCACTCCTTTCAAAAGTTGACGCCATCTCCAGCTTGGACACTTAACGAGCCAGGTCCTGAGACTGTGCACTACTCGGGGAGCTTTAATTGAACCCGCCAAAAAAAATCCTTGTCACTAGGGTGCCTTTATGCAATATTTACGGTACACATCAAGTATTTTTTACAAACTGGATCAGTCTGTCGTCTGATGATCCAACCGGCTTCACGTCAAACATTGGAGGGTACAATGAAGAGCTTTGGATTTCTTTTGCTGCTGGTTCTCTTATCGGCAACGTCGCTCAGCGCTCAGCAGAGGTTTGTGGCTGCGCTGGACGGTCTTCAGGAGGTTCCGGCTAATTTCTCGAACGGAAAGGGAGTTTGCCATATTGTTCTAAACGCTGCACAGACCGAGATCACGGTAAACTGCACATTTTCCGGACTAAGTACGAATTTGATCGCGGCGCATATTCACGGGAATGCCGCGCCGGGCGTGAACGCCCCGATACTTTTCGGCTTCAGTGGGTTGCCGACTGCGACGTCAGGTACGATCGGCCCTCTCACTTTCGCGGTAACGCCGACACAGGTCGCGGATATGCGTGCGCACAGGCATTATGTGAATCTGCACACGACTTTCGTCCCCGGGGGCGAGATCCGTGGACAGGTCAAGCAGGCGTTCACGGTATATGATGTCGATGGCGACGGCATCTCCGACCCGACCACCTTCCGCCAGAGCACCAACACGTTCTACGCTATGCACACCAAGAATGGTGGATTCTCGACGTTCCCGCTTGGTACCGGCTCGGGCGACATATTCCTGAACAGCACGGCAGATTTCGACGGTGATGGGCGTGGCGACCCGCTGCTTCTTAAGCTCGACGGTGCAAGCGTCGCGACCTGGAGTATCTACCAGACAGGCAGCAATACCGTTCGGACTCTTGCTCTGGGTGTCTTCACGGTTGCCGTCGGAGACACGCTCGCGATCAATGATTACGACGGCGATGGTATTCAGGATCCGGCGATACTCCGACGTTCGACGGGTGACTGGTGGATCGTGCAGAGCTCAAACGGAGCTGTGAGGGTCGAACATTGGGGGGCTCCTAACGACTTCCCGGCGATTGGCGATTACGATGGAGATGGCAAAGCCGATCTGACTGCCGTTCGTGTCGAGTCTGGGCAGCGGGTATGGTACATCCGAAATAGCTCGGATGGCTCGTCGCGGAGAGTCGTTTTTGGCGTCTCGGCGACGGACGGTGTCTTCTTCTTCGCACCGTTCGATGTCGACGGCGACGGCAAGCAGGACATCTATGTCAACCGCATCGTATCCGGCCAACGTCAGTTCCATATTCTGCGAAGCTCCGACGGCGCCTATATCGTGATGACTTTCGGTGCCAGCACGGACACTGCGATGTTTGGCGATTATGACGGCGATGGCAAGACCGATCTCGTCGCTCGCCGCAGTGCCGGCGGGTTCCTCGTCTGGCAGATCTTGCAGAGTTCCAACGGAACGATCAGATATGTGACGTGGGGCGTGCCCACCGATCAGCTAACGGACGGCGGAGACGAATACGAAGCGTCATTCCACAGCGGGATGTAGTCGGGGACCGATGATCCAAACGACGAAGGGCCGTCCGAGATCGGGCGGCCCTTTTGGCATTGTGACCGGACGGTCGCATTCTTCGGGAGCGGCAATGAGACGCTTTCGGAATCCTCATTTCTCCCCGTCAAGTACTTGTTCATGTCGCCGATCTGTCAGGTTCGCGATCGCCAGGACAAGCTCGATAGGTTCGACCGGCTTCGCAACATGCATTTGAAATCCGGCTGCCAGCGCACGCACCCGATCTTCGGCGCCCGAATGCGCGGTGAGAGCGATCGCTGGTAATTTCGAAAGGTCTGCGTCGCTCAGCGAGCGAATGCTCCGAATCAGGAAATAGCCATCCGCATCCGGAAGCTCTATGTCGCTTAACAGGATATGCGGACGGAGCTCTTTAACCTTCCGGAGTGCTTCTTTGACAGTTGTACACGCGGTAACTCGAGCTCCGCTGTGCTCTAGCACGGTCGTGAGCATCCGCTTTGCTTCTGCGTCATCTTCGGCTAGCACCACGTGGACATCATCAAGTCCAGCGAGTTCCGATGGTCGGCCGGCTATCCGGGGTAACGCATTGTCCGGCGTCGAGCTTTCTCGGATCGTCATTACGGGCAGCCTAACGGTTAGGGTAGCTCCG
>CAMLKY010000463.1 GCA_946480545.1 uncultured Acidobacteriota bacterium | reverse complement strand
ATCGCAAGCCGTATGGCCGATACATCGGGGAATTCGTATAGCACGGGCTTCCGGATGCTGATGAACAACGTCTCCATCGAGATGTTCAAACGCAATCCCGTCCTTGGAGTAGGCGCGGATAATTACGGGCTTCAATTTAACGATTACCGCCGGGTCTATGCCTCGAGCAACGGGACAGATCCGAACCTGACGCACGGTGAGATCGGGATCGTCGGTCACGCCCATAACGAGTTTCTCCAGATCGCGGCCGAACTAGGTGCGGTCGGCGTCCTGATATTTCTCTGGTTCATGCTCGGCGTTGGCTATCTCGTCGGGAGGGCGGTGCTTTCTGTGAGACGTGGCTCGATGATACCGGCGGCGGCGGTGCTCGGGTTAGGAGCGTTCCTCGTCAGCTCGGCGGTAAGCGCCTATTCGTTCCGCCTGCTCCAGAACGGATTTCTCTTTTTCATCGTCCTTGCCGTAGCGGCGAAGACACTGCTTCCCCGCCCCGTTGCCTCGGAACGGGGAATCGAAGTTTCACCAGCCTCTCCTTACTGGCTCAAGCCCGCCGCCTCGGTGGCGATGCTCGCCTGTATGTTGCTGACGACATATTCGATGGTTCGCGTGGCAAGCGTGATACTCGCAGCAAAAGCGAACCGCACAGAGAATCTCGGGGAGGCCGAACGCGTCTACCGGCTCGCGATGCAACTGGACGACGAGAACCCGGACGTCCGCAACAGTCTCGGGATGCGTTACTTCTACGAAGAGCGATATTCCGAAGCGATCCCGCTCCTTACCCAATCGATAATGATCGGCCGCGCCGAATCGACGGACTATTCTTATCTCGCCTCGTGTTATTCGCTGACTGGTGATGACGCAGCCGCCCAAAGAACGATCGCCGATGCCGTCGCACTTTACCCGCGCTCGACATTCTTATTGAGCCGTTATGCCGCGCTTTTGGAGAAGAATGGCGACGACCGTTCGGCCAGGCTTTACGCGGATCGCGCGGCGGCGGCCGACGTGACGGCAGCCAACACGTGGATGATGATGCTTCGTAAAGGTTCGCAGGCGGCATCGGACCATGCCGCGCGGAGCAGTGACTACAAACCGATAATGGATCTCCAGCCGACGGCGTCGATCTATGCGGTGCTTGAGGAGCGACATGCCCTTTACCCTGAGGAGCGTCCGCTTTTTCCCCGGTAGATCTCAAAAAGCTTTTCGCTTCGCCGGAAAATGCTTTAATATATCTCTGCCGCTCGCTCCGGCAGACTCCGAATTACAATCCGTTCAATTTCATTCGCCCTTGAATCGAATATTCTCCATCGCAAAGAATACATTCCGCGAGGCCGTGCGCGACCGCGTGTTGTATAACCTTGTCCTGTTCGTCCTGCTTCTGGTCGGATGTGCGATCCTGCTCGGCGACCTTACCGACGGGCATGAGGCGCGGACCATCGTGAATATCGGTTTGAACGCGATGCTGCTGTTCGGCACTTTTATCGCGATCTTCGTTGGTGTGGGCCTGGTTTCAAAAGAGATCGAGAAGCGGACAGTGTTCGCCATCTTCGCGAAACCGGTAGGCCGGGGCGAGTTCATTGTCGGAAAGTACCTGGGTTTGTGTCTCACGCTCGCAGTGAACGTCCTGATCATGGGCGTGGGCGTTTCGGGTGCGTTACTTTTCGTCGGCGGTGCCGATCTGGCATTGTCGATCTGGCCGGCCATTGCGCTGATCTTTTTCGAATTGACGATCCTGACCGCGGTTGCGACCCTGTTCTCGTCCTTCTCATCGCCTGCGCTATCGGCACTGCTGACTTTCTTTATCTTCGTGATCGGTCATTTCAGCAGCTCGCTCCGGGACCTGGCAAATGCACTTGGTTCCGCCGCCGCTGCGTTTGTATTCGAGGGGATCTACTACCTGCTCCCGAATCTCTCGCATTTTACGTTCGTAACGAACGCTGCCCACGGCGAGATCCCTCCGGCGTCGATGCTCGGAGGCTCCATTCTCTACGCGATCTTTTTCAACGCGGTCCTGATCGCCGCAACGACCCTGATATTCCGAAACCGGAATTTTAAGTGATCTGCGAATGTCTTCACGGCACGGTAAAACACTCGTTTCCGCGGCGGCCATCCTGGTCGCTTACGCCGGCGTGTTCCTGCTTACCGGATTTGTTTTTGGCGCAGAGGGGCTTATCGCCGATTGGTATTGGATGAACTCTCTCCAGTACATGGGAAAAAAGATCTCGAGCGTCGGACTCGATAATCTCGACCTCGAGGATATGACGTCGCTGAATCCGAGACTTTTGTACCCTTACCTGAATAACGCGACGGACCTCGACCCGAAATTCACCGCGCCATATTCGTACGGCGCGACGATCCTACCGGCGATCGACAATCAACAGGCCATCGCGCTCACCGAGAAAGGGATCGCAAACAATCCGGACCAGTGGCGGCTGTATCAATATCTTGGCTACATATACTGGAAGCTCGACGATTACGAGAAGGCATCCGAGATCTATCACCGCGGCTCACAGATCCCGGGAGCTCCGATCTTCCTGCGAATGATGGCCGCCCGCATGAAGACCGAAGGCGGCAGTCGCGATATTGCGCGCGAGATGTACGGTCAACTCCTCGCCGAAGCCGAGGATGAGACTTCGCGACATAATGCGGAAGTCAGGCTGATGCAGATCGATTCACTCGACGAGCGCGACATACTCGATCCGGCACTCAAGGAATACCAGAGTAAGAACGGAAGGTGTGCGGCCCGGTGGAGTGACGTCATTCCCATTTTGATGTCGAAGAAACTTGCGGGCGGAAAGTCTCTTAAGATCGACGACTCGAATAACGTGGTCGACCCCAGCGGAGTTCCCTACCTGATCGACGCCGGCAAATGCGAGGCGCAGATCGATGCCGGGCGTTCAAAGGTACCCGCTGTTTAGAACTATGTCTAACCTGATCGAGATCGATAACCTAACAAAGGATTACGAAGTCGGCTTTTGGCGAAAGCGAAAGGTCCGTGCGTTGGATGG
>CAMLKY010000462.1 GCA_946480545.1 uncultured Acidobacteriota bacterium | reverse complement strand
GAGATCGGCGATGACCGTATCCCCGATTTCCGACGCACGTCCTTCGACGGGGATCAGTGCGGCTTCCTGAGTCAGACGATTCGCAATGAGATCTTCGATCTCGCCGTCTTCGACCGGCTTTACACGCCGTGTCACTTCCAGGTTTTCATAGTTCGGAAGCGGGATCTCGGGCATCACTTCGACATGCACATGGAGTGCGATCGGCTGCGAGCCATTTACCTGGATGTTCTCCGCGTCGTCAATGTGAAGATGCGGCTCGGTCAACGGATGAAGCTTGTGTTGCTCGATAGCCTCGGAGACTTTTGGCGGTAGTACCTGCTGAAGGACCTCGCTCTTGATCTCCTCTTTATAACGCAGCCGGACCACGTCCAGAGGTGCGTATCCTTTACGAAATCCCGGAACGTTGGCCGAGCGTGCGTACTTCTGGCTAACCTTCCCGTAAGCGTCCTTTAACGACTCGGCATCGACCTCAATATGTATCTCACGCTGGGTCGGCGAGATCTCTTTTAGCTCAGTCTTCATTTACGAAAAAAGGATAACGAACGGCAGGGTAAAAGTCGAACGGGCGGGTGTTTGTGGTTCGTTGTTCGTGGTTCGTCGTTCGTTGTTCGTCGTTCGTGGTTTGTGGCAATAACGATTAAGGACCACGAACACACGAACAACGACCACGAACAACGAACAACGAACTACGAACCACGAACCACCAACAAAAGTGTGGTGCCGAGGGCGAGACTCGAACTCGCACGTCTTTCGACGCCAGATCCTAAGTCTGGTGCGTCTGCCAATTTCGCCACCTCGGCTTCCGAATACGGACGTTCACTCGTATCCGGCAAAGTAAAAATCTATCTAATCAGGCGGCGCTTGTCGAGTGTGATCGTATTTGCCAGACTTGCTTCAAGTCTCCCCTACGAATTCGAATATGCCGGTTTATGTGGACAGACTCTGCGACTATGGCTGGCGGCACGGACCGTCGTGCCACCTTATCGCAGATTCCGTTGAGGAGTTGATCGAGTTCGCCTTGGCGATGGGTCTGCGGCGTGAGTGGTACCAGCCGTTGAGCTCGCCGCATTTCGACCTGACGAGTGACGCCAGAGCGAAAGCCGTCGAGCTCGGCGCCGTTGAGCTCGATAACCGTGCTTTCGTTGCGAAGCTGCGTGAGCTACGCGCAAAACGGAACGCAAAAGCGGCGCCGTAACGACGGGTTACTTCTTCAGATACTTCCGATCGTATTCTTCCCACGAGAGACTGTAGTCCCGGTCATCTATGTAACCTGCGGTCGAGCCCGCTCCGACATACTTGTTCTCGGCTTTCTTGAACAGCTTATAACCACCGTAACCAGCAGCGGCAAGAAGTCCGATCCAGAAACCGTACCAGAGCAGTGATGTGATCACTCCAAACAGCCAGAAGAAAAGCATCACACCGAATATCAGTCCAAGAATCGCGAGAATGAGCTTGATAAATTTCATCGCCAAACCTCCAATTATCTTGCTATACGAAATCGCCCGGGACATGTTCGTGCAAAATTTTTGCGTGTCGTATAATCCATGACTTGTAGTCAGCGAAGCAAGCGTCGATAGCACTTGAATACGAAACCTACCATCGCAGAAGTTGCAGAAGCCCTCGGTGCCGAACTGTTCGGCGAGGGCGGGGCGACCGTCTCCGACGTCACGCATGATTCGAGACAGGCGCGAAGCGAGACTTTGTTTGTCGCGATCAAGGGTCACACGATGGACGGGCACCGATTCGTCGCCGATGTCCTAAGACGCGGCGCCGCCGGCATCATTTCGGAATACGATGCTCCGTCTGAGTTCGGTGGCACATGGCTAAAAGTAAAGGATGCCCGTGAGGCACTCGCGAAAGCCGCCGCGGTCATCAATGGGAATCCGTCGCACCGGCTCGACCTTGTCGGGATAACGGGTACCAACGGCAAAACCACGACGACGTATCTGTGCTTCGCCTTGGCGGAAGCGGCCCGACAAAAGGCGGCGATGCTGACCACGGTCGAATATCGTATCGGCACAAAGAGCGAGCCGGCTGTACGCACGACTCCGGAGGCATCGGATACAAACCGGTTCCTGCGCCAGGCCGTTGACGACGGCTGCGCGATGGCGGCAATGGAAACATCGTCACAGGCCATCGACTTACATCGCTGTGACTGGCTGCGTTTCAAAGTTGCCGTTTTCACCAATCTCACGCGAGATCATCTTGATTACCATCACACGATGGAAAATTACTTCGATGCGAAAAAGAAATTGTTCGACGGGCGTCTTGGCGAGAAGCCTCACGCGTGTGTCGTGAATGCGGACGACGAGTGGGGCCTCAAGCTGGTCGATGAGTTGACCTCATCGGGACAAAGGGTGATCACGTATTCACAGCGGTCGGACGAAGCTGATCTTTTTGCGAACGACGTCGAAGTCTCTCTGATTCGCGGGACGTCATTTCTGCTCCGTACACCTGCGGGCGATCGTTCAGTGATGTCACCGCTGGTCGGGAAACCGCACGTCTACAACATGCTCGCCGCGGCGGGGACGGCGCTCGAACTCGGATACGATCTCGACTCGATCGTCGAAGGCCTTTCGAAATGCGTCGGCGCACCCGGACGCTTTGAACGCGTTCCTCACGACGGCGATTTCGCTGTGGTTGTCGATTATGCACACACCGACGACGCGTTATTGAACACGCTAAAAACCGCGCGGGAGCTTACGTCGGGTCGAATTATCACGGTCTTCGGGTGCGGAGGCGATCGCGACAGAACGAAGCGCGTTCCAATGGGACAGGTCGCCGGTGGTAACAGCGATGTCGTCTTTATCACATCGGATAACCCTCGGACCGAGGACCCGCTGAAGATAATCGGGGAAATCGAAGTTGGCGTGCGTGAAACCGGAACGGAGTTCTATTCAATCTCCGACAGGCGTGAAGCGATCAGTAGAGCCATCTCAATGGCACGGACCGACGACGTGGTCATTATTGCAGGCAAGGGTCACGAAACGTATCAGATCGTCGGGC
>CAMLKY010000461.1 GCA_946480545.1 uncultured Acidobacteriota bacterium | reverse complement strand
GACCAGGGCCAGGAGATCGTTTACGACGCGACGGGCGTGCGTTGAAACGAGTCAAGCGAACCCGACAGTGGGCATCGCCCCCGAGCACCTGGTCGTACGAGACCGAGTACTACATTTACTCATCGGTCACCGGCGAAAAGATCACCGAGCATGACTCGACAGGCCAGTGGCGAAAACGAAACGTCTACCTCAACGGCACGGCTATCGCGGAGCAGGCCGCACTAGGAGAAGTCATCCCTACCGCTCCTCCTGAGTCAAGCCCGCCGCCTCACGACTTTGGCAAGGGCAGTTCCCTTCACAATCCCCAGATGAGTTGTTCCAGTCAGTCGCTAGGGAGACTCGGACCGATGCCATGCCGCCCCTCAGAGAGCTTTCTAAATTACCTTACCAGTGTCTTCGGATATGATGCCGTGTCGCAAGAGGTTCGACCGGATCACGGACTGGGCCAAGCTGGGATGGGGGCCGACAACGAACCGTTGGATAGGTTAGCCATTCGAGGATTGGTATTATCCCGTCGCCGAAACGGTTTTCGTATTCGTGGTTGGGAAGGTAGATATTCTTGGGTACTTGGAACTCAAGTCGAGCACGCTGAAGCAGCGGCAGATGTGGTGATATATCCTTCGCCCAAAACTGCGCCGCGACAGCTGCCCTGGTGTATTCGGAGCTATCTGATTGGGAGGTGGAAGCTTAAGAAAGAGATAGTTAACAACGCGACCTTCACTCGCAGCGCGCCAATAACACTTAATTTTCATGTCTCGCAAAACATAGCTGGTTTCAATGTCGCAGGAACTTATACTTATACCGTTTCGGGTGCGGACGGCTTCACTTGGGGAAACAATATTGATTTTCTCGCTTCTGCCTTTGATCCATCAAATGGCATTGACGGGCAAGAGGTTGCCCTCGCTGGCCACGAGGTCAAACATGTGGAGCAGTATAGAAACGATGATAACTTTACGGCGAAGTATCTTCTCAATTATGTTGCGAACGTAGGTGACAATATCCTGTTCAAGTCCGCGGTTGAAGTTTGGGCGCTCGGTACGGGCGGAATACATGACAGCGCTTATAGAAGCATTGGTTACGAGAAGGAAGCATTCGAATTCCAGAAGAAGATTTCGAATGACATCGCAGCCAATGGTAATCCTTGCAACGCGGCGTCAAAGAATGGACGTCTCTATAATCCTTAGTTTTAAGCTGTCAAGTTTGGAGCACGATGCGAAGAAGAGTAAGACAATCAGCGAAACTTGTCATTATTGCCCTATGCTTGGCCCAAGTCGGTTGTCCAAGTAGTCGGGAGCCGCAGATTTGCAGCGAGTTTTTTAACTCGAAGGCACGTCAGGACGTACGAGTCTTCCGCGAGTACGAACTCAGCACACAACTGGTCATCCATACTTGCGGATTAACCCGGCACCCTCCAACTGACTATTCTGAAATCATAGCTTCACGAGGTGACACCATTGTCCCGGCGCTTTTAGTTGCAATGGAAAGCTGGAACGGCAAGTCCACCTACGATGCCGATCTTAGCAAATATGCGATTATTCTAGTTTTCGAGCGTTTGGCGGCAAAAGGGAAACTATCGACGAATCCGAATGTTATCGCTCGGATCGAAAAATCGGCATTTGAAATTCGCACGAAATGGGTCAGAGAGGAGGTTTCAAAAGCAATTGTGAGTATTAGAGAGCAAACGGGGCACGCTTCCGCGTAGTCGCCCCTCAGGGCTATTGTGTGCGTCCAGTTTCGTGATTGATAAACAGCCAAAGCAGCTGTATGGAAGCTCTAGCCTTAAATTGAGCTTTCGACAACTAGATTCGATTGTACCGCCAGCGCCCACTGCCTTTGACCGGCTGCAGTGAGGCGTGCTCACCGGAAGCCCCGCGGATTCGGCCAGCAGCGAGTACGACGGCTGCTGACGACAATCGTCTTTACCTCTCCGAATACGTCGACGATCCGGATCCGACCGACATTACTTTCACGTATGATCCAGCCGGCAACAGTACCTACATGTCGGATGAGAGCGGTAATCTCACTTACACCTACGACGAGCTCTCGCGGTTGAAAACCGAAACGAAGAATTTCGCCGACACTTTGAGCAGCGCCCCGTCGGGTGGCTATGTGCTGTCGTACAACTACCACCTCACTGGCAGCCTCAAATCTATGACTGGTCCGTTCGGCCACCAGGTTACGTATTCAACCGACTCGATCGGCAGGGTTACGAAGGTCGGCAACGGAACCGACGCGGACCGTTACGCGGACGCCGTGAGGTATCGGTCGTTTGGCAGCCTCAAGGCCGCATCGTTGAGCGCGACCGACCCCATAGAGATCGCGCTTACGTACGATAATGCACTCCGGCCGGCGACTTATGAAGCTGATTCGGCCGCCAACAGCTCTAAGGTGCACAAAGCCAGTTATTCGTACCAGAAGGACGGGATGCTTAGCACGGTGGACAATCAGGGAGACGCCAAGTTCGATCAGGCGAACACATACGATTTCGCGGGTCGCTTAAAATCGAACGCCGTTGGAAGCAGTGGTGCGGCGTTTCCCTTCGTCCAGAATCTGTCGTACAACACCTTCAACAACCTCACAGACCGGACAACCTGGACCTATAATCTGAGTCCGGTCAGCTTTTCGGCCACTTATGCCAACAATAGGAAAACGTCCGGCGGAAGCTTCGATTCCTATGACGCCGCAGGGAACGTTGTGTCCAGTTCCCAATCGTCGCCAACGGATAATATCGCTCGAAAGTTCGACGCGGCCGGTAGAGACAGACGCTGGGAAGAGTTTGGGCCATACGGAAACACTGTGTGGAAGGGCGGCGAGAATACATATGACGGAGATGGCCGCCCCGTAAAAATAGCTAATTTAACAAAGACCGCGATCGGAGGTGTTTGGGGAAGCTGGGTGCGGTCGAGGAGCGATATATATATTCGTCTGTGACGGGGCAGAAGGTCACCACCCTCGATCCGTACGGGGCACACTATCGAACTCACATTTATCTCGGGTCCGCACGCATC
>CAMLKY010000460.1 GCA_946480545.1 uncultured Acidobacteriota bacterium | reverse complement strand
CGGTTGCGGATCGTGCATCATGTCGCGTTCATCCTCGGGCGGCAATAAGGGCATCCGGTCATACTCTACGTTCTCTCATGCTCTCGACGACAACCGAATAATCTACCTCGGTCCGTCGCTTAACCCGGCGGTCGACGGTGCGTGCTACTTTCACATGAATGGACGCGCGGTCTACAAGTACGCTACCGAATGGGTCCCGAAAGTTATAGAGCGTGCAATGGAGAAAGCCGGAATGACGATCGAGGATGTCGACATTTTTCTTCTACACCAGGCAAATGCGAAAATGCTCGAAGCGATCGCG
This sequence comes from uncultured Acidobacteriota bacterium, assembly GCA_946480545.1. Next base: position 2,708 of record CAMLKY010000460.1, on the reverse strand, counting down.
GCGAACCTGGCGGAGCTTTTCGCCGTTCCATCTGAGAAGGTTCTCAGCAAAGTTCCGTCGACGATAGAGTTCCTCGGAAATACATCGGTGGCCACGATCCCGACGATGCTCGACCTGGTACTAAAAAAGAGTCTGCCCGGCTTCGAGATCCGTGACGGGGATGTCGCCGTCATGGCTTCGGTTGGAGCGGGCATGCACTGCAACTCGATCGTCTACCGCTTCTAAGTATTACTTCAACATGAAAATTCCAGATATCTCAAAGCTCTTGACCGTCTGCCTCACCGCCTTTTTCGCCGCGAGCGCCACCGGCCAGACCAGTCCGCCGGCGGGCCCTGCATCCAGCATCATGTATGAGATCAGCGGGAAGAAGCTTCCGAAGCCATCGTATCTATTCGGCACCATTCATGCCGCCTGTCAGGGCGATGTGGTTTCGGTTGAGGTCGTAACGCCATACATCGATCGCAGCGAGCGGCTGTTGATGGAGATCGATCTCGACGACCCGAAAGAACTCGGGTCGGTGGCGTCGAGTGTGATAATTCCGAACGGCAAAACTCTGAAGGATTTTCTTAAGCCCGACGAGTTCGCAAAGGTCGATGCAATGGTGACGGAGCTATTGGGGATCTCCGCTGAGAACGTCAAGTCCGTCAAGCCTATGGTGATCTCGGTCCTGTTGCTGACGAGTCCGAAGGTCCTTGGCTGCACGCCGCCGGTTACATACGACTCTTTGCTGGCTCGTATAGCCGCCGATGCAAAGAAACCAGTAGAAGGTCTCGAGACGGCGGCGCAGCAGATCGCAATGATCGATAGCAAGCCGATCGAAAAACAGGCGCGGGAGCTTTACGAGATGTCGCTCGAACCGGCAAAGTTCAAGAAAAACCTGACAGCCGTGATCGAGGCCTATAGAAACAGGGACAGCGAACGACTGTTCGAATACTCGCTGGAGCAATCCAAGGACGATAAAGAGTTTCTGAAGCGCCTGCTCGACGACCGGAACATGGCGTGGATCCCGAAGATCGAAGCCGCGATCACCGCAAGGCCGACCTTCATCGCTGTCGGCGCGGCGCATCTGGGCGGCAAGTTCGGGGTTGTCAGCCTGCTGCGGGCGAAAGGTTATACGGTAACTGCCGTCAAGCTTTAGCCAGAAGACGGCGATGATAGTTGATCTGCCCGAGGTGATAATTGAAGTGGGTCGAAAGGTGCGTGAGAAAGTAAGCTGTCGTCATCGGACGATCGAACACCTCGATAGGATACGGTTTCGCGAGGTCGTCGGCTGAGAGCTTACCGAGTGTATCGCGGACGGATGTCGTCGCGGCATCGATGTCGGCGATCAACTCCGCCTTCGACTTCCCTCTCGACGCAAACTCCGCATCGCGATCCCGCACATAACCCGATCCGCCGAGAACGGCACCAAAGAAGTGCTGCAGATTCCCGGTCAGATGCTGGCAAAGATTCCCGGCCGAGTTCGTGATCCCGGGACCCGTCTTCCAAAGCGCATCTTCATTGGGGAACTGCTCGATCTCATCCCGAAGCTTGTTCAGGTCGCGTTCGTAGATCTCGATCAAAATGTCAGTCAGCATGATCAGCCTCGCCCGCCTTTCGGTTCAGGCATCATAAAATTCAACGACCGGATTATCGTATCGCGCATCTTTCGCCGGTCGACGACCATATCGATCATCCCATGCTCGAGCAGGAATTCGCTTCGTTGAAATCCCTTGGGAAGCTTTTGACGGATCGTCTGTTCGATCACTCGCGGTCCGGCGAAACCGATGAGCGCTTTTGGCTCGCCGATTATTATGTCGCCGAGCATCGCAAAGCTTGCCGTCACACCGCCTGTCGTCGGATCGGTCAACACCGAGATAAAGGGGAGCCGTTCGGCATGAAGCATCGATAATGCGGCTGAGATCTTTCCCATCTGCATCAGGCTTAGCGTGCCCTCCTGCATGCGTGCGCCGCCCGACGCCGAAAAAATAATTACCGCTCCACGATTCTCCAACGCTCGCTCGATGACACGCGTGATCTTCTCACCCACCGCCGAACCCATCGACCCACCGATGAACGACATGTCCATGGCACCGGCGTAAACCAAGTGGCCACCGACGCGGCCGGAACCCGAGACTATCGCCTCGGGCAGTCCCGAGCTCGCCTTCGCCTGAACGATCCGGTCCTTGTACGGCTTCGTGTCGACAAACTCAAGCGGATCTGCGGATGTAATATCCTCATCCAACTGCTCGTATTGGCCTTCGTCGAAGAGAGAGTCGAGACGCTCGCGCGCCGGAAAACGGAAATGGTAGTCACAGTGAGGGCATACCTGAAACGACTCAATAAGCTCGCGTTTGTAGAGCGAGTTATCGCATTCGGGACACTTGACGAAGATGCCCTCGGTCTTGACCTTGCGCTCTTCGTCCAGATCCTGATCTTCGATCTTTGGTTTATCTCGTCGGAACCAAGACATAGTTGCTTTGTTGGAGGTTTAAGCTCTAAAGGTTAGCACACGGCGTTTACAAGCATAAAGGACAGCGTGTTCTCCCTTCGCAGGCTTTGCGAGCTCTGCGTGAGGGATCAGCCTCACGCGGAGCTCGCCAAGCTCGCAGAGAGATTGTTCTACTGAAGGATCTCGAGCATCTGCGAATGGATCCCGCCGTTGCTCGCACAGATGGGCGGATTGTAGATGCTGAATTTTGATCCATCGTAATAGGTGACGACGCCAC
>CAMLKY010000459.1 GCA_946480545.1 uncultured Acidobacteriota bacterium | reverse complement strand
GGCCGGTGCCGTCAGCCTACGGAAACGAATTTGCTTTGCCCGATCGCCCGGCTCACGGACCGCCGACTTGATAACGACCGTATCGTCGTAGATCTCGGGGACCTCCATCTCGAACAGACGTTTGATCAGCTCGGATGATGCACGCGAGACCCTGATCTGCTGTCCCTTCTGGTCCTTGGTAACATCGACGATCACAACGCGGATCCGCTCACCTTGATTCCACATCTCGCCTCGTGACTGTTCACGCTTCGGGAGGATCGCCTCGAGGTTGTTCCCGAGATCGATGATCATGTCGCCACGCTCGAAACGTTTGACGGTACCGTTGATCAGTTCGCCCTTGCGGTCGATGTATTCTTCGTAGACCTTCTCGCGGATAGCCTCACGAACCTTCTGGACGAGTATCTGCTTGGCGGTTTGCGCGGCGATCCGACCCATCTCCTCCTGCGGAAGCGGGATCTGAAGCATGTCACCGATCTCGATCTCATCACCGGCCATCTCCTGGGCCTCGGCGAGCGAAAGTTCGGCGGAGTCGTTCTCTACTTCTTCTACTACTTCCTTCTGCGCGGAAATTTCAATCATTCCCTCGTCGTTGTTCCAATCGACCTGTATGCTGTCGCCCGTCTTATCCTGCGCTTTGAACTGCTTACGGGCGGCGGCTTTCACCGCGTCCTTCATGGCCTCGATGACCATATCGCGATCGAGCCCCTGCTCGTTGCACAACGCCTCAATACTCTGTCCAATCGATGATGTCATAACTCCACAACAATTAGCCGCCGATCGCGACTATCTCTTCTTCTTGAATTCCTCGCTGAGATCGACCTTCAGGTTAGCTTTCAATACGTCCTTGTAAGGGATTCTTACGGGGCCGTTCGTCTTGTCTTCGAAAACGATCTCGCCATCTTCGACCGAAACGATACGGCCGTTGAAATTGGCCTGGCCGTTGATAGCCTCGCCCGTCTTCACCTTCGCCTTTTTCCCGGCAAACTTTTCGAAATCGGCGAGCGAGAACAGCGGGCGATCCAGACCAAGCGATGAAACCTCCAGAACGTAAGACGACGGAATGAAATCTTCCGCGTCGATTACGGCCTCGATCGAGCGCGAGACCGTCGAGCAATCCTCGATCGTCACGCCTTCGGGTTTATCGATGTAAATGCGAACGGTCATGTTCCGTTTGCTGCCTACGATCTCCGAGTGTACAAACTCGACCCCGTTCTGCTTCGCCGCTTCCGTGGCAATCTTGTCAATTCTTTCCGCTATCGAATCCCGCTGCATTGCTTTAAAACCAAAATAAAAAGTGGGCACCCGAGCCCACCCAACACGTCCCACGCATTGCAGGAAAGTGAGAGTATATACCAAAGCTGTCGGGCAATACAAGCAAAAGGAGGTTGGAAGCTGGCGGGTCCTGTGACGTCGATCTTACTTATCCAGATTCCGCAGTGCGCTTACACTCTATACGGATCGCAGTGCGACGCGCGCTGCACCGAGAATTCCGGCTGAGTCGCCGAGGGCCGCTCGGACCAACTCGACGCGATCGGCCGGGGTAGGAAAGGCCCGGGACCGGACCTCGGCGCGGACATGATCGATAAAGAAGGGCCACGCAGCAGCGGCCCCTCCGCCAATCACAATGACCTCGGGATTAAGAACATCGACAAGGTCAGCAAGGGCGATCCCGAGATACCGGCCCATCACGGCAAACGTCTGAAGCGCAACGGGATCACCAACAGCCGCTGCATCGGACACAGCCTTTGCAGTAAGCTCTGCCTTCCGGCCAAGCTGGGATTCTGGGGAACCGGAAATCATTTCCCGCGCGATCCTAACGATAGCGGTGGCCGAAGCATATTGCTCGACGCAACCTCGGCTCCCGCATCCACATTCGACGCCGTCGGGCTCGACGCATATGTGACCGATTTCGCCCGCGGTGCCATCGGCTCCCCGGTACGGACGGCCATCGAGGATGAGTCCGCCGCCGACACCGGTCCCGAGCGTGACACAGATCGAATGTGCCGCGTCGCGCGCCGCACCTAGCCAATCCTCTCCGATCGCAGCCGCTGTCGCATCGTTCTCGATGAAGACCTTTAGATTCAGATCGGCAGCTAGATCATCTGCGAGCGCGAGCTTGTTAAGTTGGGGCAGATTCGGAGAGCTGAAGATTTGTCCACGAACTGAATCGACTAAAGCGGCGATCGCTAAGCCAAACGCGGCGGGCGGACCGCTCAGACCTGCCACGTCAGTGCAGTCTCGAGCGGCTCTGACGATGGCACTGATAATGTCAGCGGCCGTGCCGGAATCAGGTGTCGGATTGCTGACCTGGTGAAGGATGGTTCCGTCGCCGGCAACTGCGGCAACACGAAGGTTCGTGCCGCCGACATCACCGGCGAGGACGTAGGCTTGTTCACCCATCTCTAAGGGCAATTCTATGGACGCTTCGGGCGATCGGCCTCAGGGACGTTTTTGTAGACGTTTTCGTAAAGCGCATAACCGTCCTTGATGACCGTGTCCATCAGATTGTTCTTATCAACGACCGTAACCTCGAGAAGGATCGCCGGCACCTCCTTTCCGCCAAGCTGGTCGTTCTTGAACGGGCTGGTCGTCAAAGGTTCCTTCTTGGCTAGCTTAATCGCCGCCTCGACGGCTTGGCTCGCAAGCGGAATGATCGGCTTGTAAACCGTCATCGACTGTTTACCCTCGGCGATATTCTGCAGCGCCTCGAGTCCCGCATCCTGACCCGTAACAAGGACTTTCCCCGTCAATCCCTTCTTCGCCAGCGCCGAGATGACACCGCCGGCCATACCGTCGTTGGAGACCACGAACGCCTGGATATTGTCATTCTCGCGGGTGAGACTGTTCTCTGCGAAGTTTAGGGCAAGGTCGTTCTTCCAGTCGGGAATCATCTGCTCGCCGACTATTTTGATATCTCCGCGATCAACGGCAGGTTGTAGTACGGCGAGCTGTTCCTTCTTCATGATGTGAGCATTATTGTCGGTCGATGCTCCGTAGACCATCACGTAGTTGCCCTTCGG
>CAMLKY010000458.1 GCA_946480545.1 uncultured Acidobacteriota bacterium | reverse complement strand
GGCGTTAAGCTCGACCTGCGAACGATCGACCTCGGTCTGGGCCGTGATGACGCCCTGACGCGCGTTCTCGACCGCGACCTCGGCTTGATTCAACGACTGCTGCGCCTGAGCGAGACCGTTCTGCGCGGCCGACACCTGCGATTGCGACGACCGAACTTCGTCCTGTGCCGACTGATAGGCCGCGAACTGCGCGTCTGCACTCGACTCGAGCTGGTTCGGATCGAGCCGCACCAAAACTTCGCCCTTCTGCACGACATCGCCTTCCTTCTTTGTGATGTCCTCGATCTTTCCCTGTACCTCACTCGTGAGGTTCATGAACTGGATCGGGCGGACCTCGCCTGACGAAGTTACGGTCGAACGCAGCTCGGGTTTCGTTTCGATCTTGACAACGGTGACCTCGGGCGTATCGCTACGCGTCGCGAAAATGCTGCCGATCACGATGATCAACAGTAGAGCTCCGATCGAGCTGCCGATAATGATCTTTTTCTTACGGCTCAATGCCATATCAACGGATTCCTCTCAAAAAATAAGTTGCGGTGTTGTAAGAGTTACGGGCGTATTGCCTAGTATTCTACTGCGTCAAACCCTTACTACGACCGCTGCCTTTTCAGAGTTTCAAAAAAGTCTGTCATACATAGAGTTAACGGCTTGTTGACCTTTCAAAACTCTGCATTTACGATTTACGAACAACGTCTTAAGGGGTAATATGCTCTTACCCTTTGGGTTAGTGGAATGATGATAAAGTGCCAGTCTTGCGGAACAGAAAACCTAGACCGTTCGCAGTTTTGCGAGGAATGCGGCGCACGCCTGGCACGGCCTTCGAACACCGGACAGCACAAGATCCCGAGCTTTGCACCGCGTGCAGTCAGTAACCCCGGATTTCGTGTTTCAAATATTACCTCGGTAGGTATTCCGCCGCTTGTAGAACCGGTCCGCAGCGATAGCAACGATGCCTTCGATGCTGAGCCGCCGAAAAAGGGTGGCCACGCGACACTGACGATAGAGCGAGGCGGGTCGGCCAATACAGAATTCGATCTGGCGTCCGAGGAGTCCTATATCGGGCGATGGGACGCCGATAACGGGATCTTTCCGGATGTAGATCTGGACGCACACGACCCGGATGCGAAGGTTTCGCGACGACACGCACGAATCATTTTTCGAAATAATGTGTATATGATCGAAGACCTCGGCTCGACGAACGGCACGTTCGTAAACCGCGGCCGACGACTGCTGCCGGGCAATCCACAGGTGCTTAGCGAAGGCGATGAGATCATTGTGGGCAAGACGTTCCTGCGGTTTCACATTAACAGTTAGATTTCGACGATCTCTAAAAAGATAAAACATGGCCCGTTGTCACCAGTGCGACTCGACGATCGCAGATAATGATTTGTTCTGCCCCTATTGCGGTGCCCACGTTGCGCCTTCGGATGCGTCCGCATCTGACGTCGGCGAGGCAGACGATGTGTCTCCCAATGCCACGACCGAGCCGAGCATGACCGATGTTCCGATCCCCGATCTGCTATCCGATTTTGCTCAGACCGCGGACAATGTTTCTCCGTCGACGTCCGACTATTCAATTGATGAAGTAGAGGCGAAGGTGGCCGAGATGTCATCCGCCCCGGAGGTCACACCCGAAAGTAACCTAGCCGAAGAAGCTCCCCGTGAATCGACAGAATCCGATTCCGACGCGACCGCTCCCGGGATCTTCGAAGACCGCCCGATGTTCAGCGATCAAGGCATATCAAAGCCGCTCGGGGAGCTTGAAGAGGCCGAGCAGCCGCGTTCGATGTTCGATTCGGTGCGAATAATGGAGTCGAAACCGAGACCCGACGACGTGCAGACACAGATCCAGGGTGTTTCGGATGCGTTACCAGAAGCTCCGATGCCTTCAGTGCTTGCGGAATCGCCGGCCGTCGCCGCGAAGCCTTACACCGAACCCAACATGGGTCTTGGGGGCGACACGGACGGGAAGCGGAGCAAGCTAAAGCCTCTCAGTGAAGGCACGATCCTGAATGGCAGGTACGAGATCGTTAGAAAGATCGGCGGCGGCGGAATGGGCGCCGTGTATCTGGCAAGCGATAACAATCTCGGGGGAGTGCTGAGGGCCGTGAAGGAAATGGTCCAGTCCCACATCGAGGAAGAGCAGCAGGACAAAGCGATAAACGATTTCAAGCGCGAGTCGATGATCCTATCGACGCTCGACCATCCCTCGATCCCGACGATCTACGATTATTTCTATGACGCCGACGAAGGTCGCTTCTACCTCGTCATGAAGTACATCTCGGGTGGCGACCTCGCTTCGCGTCTCAGGTCCGCACCCGAGGGTAAGATCGACGAAAAAAGTGTTACGCAATGGGCGATACAGATCTGCGACGTTCTCGACTATCTTCACAATCAACCGTCGACGATCGTATATCGCGACCTGAAACCTTCGAACATAATGATCGACGGGAACACCGGCCGGATAATGCTCATCGATTTCGGGATCGCACGCTCGATAAGTCAAAAAGAAGAAAAGGGCGTCACGGCGGTTGGAACCATGGGCTACGCGCCACCCGAACTTTTCAGCGGTAATGTCGAGCCTCGGTCGGACATCTACAGTCTGGGCTCGACGATCTTCCATCTGCTGACCGGCGCCGACCCGCAAAGCAACCCGCTTCTGATCTTTGATTTTCAGAAGAACCCGCGGCCACGACAGATCAACTCACAGCTTTCGGATCAGATAGAGCGGATCATCATGCGTTCGGTCGAGTACAATGCCGATGCACGCTTCGCCTCGGCATCCGAGATGAAAGCGATGCTCGAGGACCACCTCGCGAACCTGCGCGCCGGAAGCGTGACTTATGGAGTGACGGCGATACCGGCTTCTGTGAGTCTCGAGAACCAATCGGTGTTCTGCGGCTTCTGCGGACAGCGGATCGTCGCGACCGACCTCAACCCGGCGATCTACGCCGAGTTCGCGCACGCCGTCTACCGGTTCGGCCACTCGATGCTGACCGAGACGATCTCGCGGACCCGCGGCG
>CAMLKY010000457.1 GCA_946480545.1 uncultured Acidobacteriota bacterium | reverse complement strand
GGTTCGCGAAGATAGGACCCGGAACAGCAACTTCCCTTTTTTGGCTGAGAGGCTGCGAGAGCAGCCTCTTATTTTGTAGTTTTTGCACCGCCGAGACGCAGAGTGAAGAATCATTTCTCTGCGCCTCCGCGTCTCGGCGGTAAAAACTCACTGCGCGACAAAAAAGGCCGTCACTCAACGTGACAGCCTTTCTTTCAGACGGCATGGGAAGCTAATAATTTACTCGCCCGTAGAATCCGTCGTTGTATCCCTGAAGGTAACCCTGCCGGTAGACATAATCGGCACTCGTCGGATCGCCCTCGTTCGGAGCCGTTCCCGTATTCCGGTAGACATTCGTACTGACCGGCCTGGTAGCCGTACTCGTAGCCGGTACGGTAATTCACGTTGTGATGCTGCTGGTCGATCCGTTCCATCACGCGGTCGCCGCGGTTTCGGTTCCTGCGCGAAGCCTCACGCTGAATACGCTGGTTCTCACGCTCGATGCGCTGCCGTTCCCGCTCGATCTGCCGCCGCGTCTGTGCACCGGCATCGGAGCTTCCGAGCAAAATCACGCCAAGGGCCAATACAGAAACGACACCGATTTTCTTCAGACCAAATAAAGTCATTGTTCTTCTCCTTGCGGGTCTGGCCACAGGACCGGACACTCTGCCGTTGATTTTGCAACGAGCGTGCCATCGGCCCGGAAGAACAACTTACGGGCTTTGAGGGTTAACTCCCGCGTCAAATAACGCGACGACGCGCACCATTTCAGGCGCAGTAAAGGAACGGCCAGTCCATTCTCTTCAAAAAACCAACCGTTCCCTTTTATCCACGCAACTGGTGCATGGAATCTTTTGAGTTCTTTTCCTGTAGCAAACGTGCAATAACACGCCGATTCCCAACTTTTTATTGTCGGCGGCTACGATCGAGGACTATAATTTCGTATTGCCAAAGGATAGGTATCAGCGCATAACCCGAAGCGGTTTTGTCATGCACCACCCCGAGGCAAAATTCTAAAGCGATCATGGGAGAAGAAATATGGCGGATGCTGATGACAACAAATGCGGGCATGAAGGATGCCTCTGCGCGGTGGGCAACGACCAGGAGTACTGCAGCGAGCACTGTGAGAACGCGGCGGATCAGGATATAACCGAGATCAGTTGCGATTGCGGTCATCCCGGATGCGGGATCATCTAGATCAAAAAAAGGCCCTGCGGCATTAACCGTCAGGGCCTTTCGATTCGAGGATAAAAAAGATCACACGGGGTTAGTGGTTCCTCGCCCAAAGATCAGTCTTACCAGAAGCAGCAAGAGGATCGCACCAAGAATCGACATGATCCATCCCGCGGTATAGGCAGAGTCAGCCCAAAGTGTTCGGGCTATCATTCCACCGATAAAGGCGCCAGCGACACCAAGGACGGCTGTTAGCAGCCATCCAAGCGCCCCTGGCGGAAACGCTTCGCGGCCCGGCAATAAAAAGCGGGCGATAACGCCGACGATTAAGCCGACAATAAGCTGCCAAATTAGATCGAGCATAGTGTTCTCCTTATCCTTTGAATTAAATTAGGCCGGTTGATTCCCTATCTATTACTACTTTCCGCACCCAAGCGCAAGAAATCCATCTCGAGCCCGAGTAGGTCCATCGAACGCTAAACCGATGTCTTCCGGTGCGCCACGATCCGCAATAATCCGTTGACGGCCAAATGCAAAAGCATATAGACGACGATCGCAACGATGATCGGGAGCGCCAGCGTGAATCCTTCAGCCGTTGACGGGCTCGGGACGAGACCGCGAAACGGAGCGTAGAACGGGTCCGACACGGTCTTGTTGAACTTGAAGAATCCCGCACTTTCGCGCGCGGCGAACAATTCGAGAAGCAGCCTGATGGTCAGCAAGCCGTAGATCAGGAAAAAAATGTAATCAACGAATTGCGAGATCCGCGCAACGAATCTTGCACGCTGTACTTCATGCTCCGTTTCAACGACCTCAGTAACGGCGGTCCGCCGCATGTCGTCGGCTATATTCTCGATCCGCGCAGCCTGACTCGGAACGGGGCGCGCCGCCTCGGCGTAGATGTCCGTCCCGACATCAGACTTGACGCTGGATTTGATCGCCTCGTAGTTTGCCGCGCGCTGCGCTTCGTCACGTGCAAGCTTGTCGTCAACCATTCTGGTTTGCCGCTCCCGCTTTATCGTTCTTGGTTTCTTCGCGACCGTGCGGAGTATTTTCGAAACCCGGCCCGCCGGCTATATCTCGCTCGTCGGCGTCGCCTTTCGTTTCGTCACCCCGGAGGGTCTGCCGAAGAACTCCGTCCGCGTCGCGATGACTTGCCTCATCTGTTATGTCGGCAATCTCCTGGCGTCCGGGACGGTCGAGGCCGTCGGCTAATTCCTCGGTGCTGAATCCTTCTTTCTCTTCCTGATACGGCGGCTGAAAATCTTTGACCTTGTTCTCTGCCATGCTTCCTCCCTTGCTATTGAGTTGGCGGGCGGAAACGATTCCGCCCGCCGTCGTGGTTAACGTATCGATCCCGTTCTATTCAACGGACCGGTAGATGTGATCGTGAATTCGGAACCGGCGCCCAGCTCCACGTTGTCGCGGCCCTGGATCAACACTGTTCCGGCACCTGCACCCGCTCCGACAGCAGCACCGATCGCCGCTCCGGAACCACCGCCTGCGATGGCACCGATCAGCGCTCCGAGCGCAGCACCGACACCCGCCCGCGTCGCGGTGCGCGTCGTCTGGTTGCGATCCCGGATCGTACCTTCGTTATTCACCGTCACGCTTTCGCCATTCGCTGCCCGCACGGCATCAATGACGCCCGCGAACCGGTAGCTCTGGCCATTCCGAAGCCGGATCGTATCGAACTCGAGGCTCATATTCGCGCGGCCCGACAATCTTCCCGAGTTGTCTGCCTGTGCGATACGTCCCTCAATGATCGCGTCCCGATACTGGGCGGGCGAAGTCACACGCATCGTGAACCTGTCTCCGACCTGCGATTCGCGGGTCGTGATCAGGTTGTCAAGAACCGCCGTCACCCGCGTCCCG
>CAMLKY010000456.1 GCA_946480545.1 uncultured Acidobacteriota bacterium | reverse complement strand
TTCCTTGGGCGCTCAGCCGCGGAGTCCCGCAAGCAATGGATTCGTCGTCACATCGGCGTCGGGGCTTCCCACCGTTGGGGCCTCGAAGTCCGGTATTGTCGACCCGCCCGTGAGGATTGTCGACGTACCAGTCGGTGAGATGAAAATAAGGTTCGAATTGCCCGCACCTGCGGTTGTACAAGGCATTTCGCAGAATGTGACGGTAGACACGACGTCGGTCGGTGCGTCGCAAGGACCGGAGCTGGCACGGCCGCGTGAATCGAAGCGGATCGTAATCGTTGAGCTGGGATCGGGGTCGGTAATATTCGTATTACCCCTATTCTCGAAATTAACAGTACGCGTCTCGCTGCCCAGATCGAGCACGCCATTCTGATCGAGATCTGTTATGACGGAGAAACTTGTAGGACTTGTGATCTCTACGCGGGCCTGGTCTTCGCACGTTGAAGGCCGACGTTTAACTGAATCGAATCGAGCTCTTTCGAGAGCGACTTTGAATTCCTTAGCGACGTTCTGACGTTCCAGGTTCGCAGCCGAGCTACCGAGCGCGAGTATCGCAAAAGTGGCGAGGACCGCGATAATGACGATGACAATTAGAACCTCGATCAACGAAAATCCGTGCGATGCGTGTTCGCGATTTTTCATTTGTGTGTCTCCGGCTGATGCTTACCTGTGCGGATGGTAAGAGCCCAGGGAAGAATTTCCCTGCTAAAGTTTTAGCACAAGTAATTTAACTCAGTCAATTATCGTTTGCCTTTGTTTTGCTTTACAGGTGCGGTTATCCCCTACGGAATATACCCATTTAAACTAGATGCGAATTGGAAAGGGATTTCCAGAAACCCGCGGGGCTGCGGGCCTATTAATCAAAGCATTGCGACGGCACGTTCTCCATGGTGTTCTTGATCAGCATATCCACGACCTGATTGAAATCGCCACCGGATTCCTCAAATACTCTTAGCTGTTCATCCGCCGAGGTACCGCGTTCAAGGATGGTATGAATATGCTCCACTTCCTTCCGGGAACCCAGATCGTCCAACACGTCGTCGACGAAATCGATCAATTCGCGGATCAGGTCCTTTACGGGGACTTCTTTTTGCTTGCCGAGATCGAGTAGCTTGCCATCAAGTCCGTACCGTATTGCTCGCCACTTATTCTCTTGAATGAGCCGGCGATGATAGAGCCGGAACCCGAGATTCTTATCGATAAGCACCGTCAATTTCGCGACGATCGCCTGAAACAGGGCCGCGACCGCAATCGTGTCATCAACACGGGTGGGAATGTCACAGATCCGGAATTCGAGTGTCGGAAACAGATGGTGCGGGCGAATGTCCCACCAGATCTTCGATCCGTCCTGGATGCAGTTCATCTTGATCAGCAGGTCGAGATAGCTCTGATACTGCTGGAACGACTCAAAGTGGTCGGGAATCTCGGTCCGTGGAAATTTCTTGAAGACCTCACATCGATACGATTTCAGGCCGGTGTTGAATCCGAGCCAGAACGGCGATGAGGTCGTCATCGCCAGCACGTGCGGCAGAAAGTAGCGAGCCGCATTCATAATGTGGATCCGCCGGTCAGGCTCGGGGACGCCGACATGCACGTGAACGCCGAAGATAAGCAGCGACCGGGCCACCATCTGAAGCTCATCGACAAGAAGCTTATAGCGGTCTCCGTCGTAGATCTCCTGCTCCGACCATTTCGAGAAGGGGTGTGTCGACGCTGCAACGATCGCCATTCCCTTCTTCCGCGCGAGAGTTGAGATGATGCACCTGAGCTTCGAGATATCCTCACGCGCCTCCTGGATGTTGGCGCAAACGCCGGTACCGACCTCGATCATCGACTGGATCATCTCCGGCTTTACCTTCTCACCAAGTAGAAGCTTGCCCTCGTCCAGTATTTCCGAGACGTGTGATTTCAGTTCACGTGTGTGTGGATCGACGATCTGAAACTCTTCTTCTATACCGAGCGTGAATTGATCGAACAACGGTTTACTCATCATCATGACGTCGGAGCAAAATGTGTTTTATGGGTCGGCTTATTCTATCCTATTTCGAATGGGATAAATAGATTGACCGGTGCATTTCGGGCGGGCATCGCTTTGCTTTTTTCAAGTCGGCACGTTACCATTAAAACTCGCTAAATCGAGAGTTTTGGCCTGAAAATCTGCAAGTTACGTTACAATAAGCTCTATATCTAATCTACTATTCCAGGCTTCCTTTTATGGGTTTTTCGACAACTGCAATTCACGCTGGAAACGAGCCTGATATCGCAACCGGCGCGGTCAGTGTTCCGATCTATCAGACTTCAACATACGCTCAGGAAGCTCTCGGCAAACACAAAGGTTTCGAGTATGCGCGGACGCAGAATCCGACGCGGCTGGCGCTTGAGAAGAACATCGCGGCTCTCGAGGACGCTCGCTTTGGTTATGCGTTTGCATCCGGAATGTCCGCGATCGACGCCGTGCTCAAACTGGTCAAGGGCGGAGAGCATGTGATACTTGGCGACAACACCTACGGGGGCACCTTTCGGCTATTCAGCCGCGTGCTGTCCAACTACGGTGTCGAATTCGATCTGGCGGACACATCCGATATCGTGAATCTCGAGAGTGCGTTCAAGCCGAATACGAAGATGGTGTTCGTCGAAACACCGACGAATCCGGTCATGACCGTTACCGACCTGAGGGCCGTGTCGGAGCTTGCGCACGCACGCGGGGCGAAGGTTGTTTGCGACAACACTTTCATGTCGCCGTATTTTCAAAAGCCGATCTCGCTAGGCTGTGATATCGTCGTTCACTCGACTACGAAGTATTTGAACGGGCACTCGGACAGCGTCGGCGGCTTTGTCGCCCTAAATGATGAGACTGACGCTGAGTGGATCCAGTTCGTTCAAAACAGCATCGGAGCGATCCTCTCACCGTTTGACTCGTTTCTTGTCCTACGCGGAACAAAGACGCTTGCGGTGAGAATGGAGGCCCATGATCGGAACGGACGCGTTGTGGCAAACTTTTTAGCTGAGCATCCGAAGGTGGAGAAGGTTTACTACCCG
>CAMLKY010000455.1 GCA_946480545.1 uncultured Acidobacteriota bacterium | reverse complement strand
AATGACGAGCAGCTCCTTGACCTCTGAAAGACCGAGCGACTCGATACCGCGTTTCGTGGTCTTCACCATCGCGGCCTGGCGAGCATGCATCTGGCGCTGATTCGCAATGTCCTGAGCTCGCTCGATGTCGGCGACGACCTGGATGGTATCTCCGGCTTGCGGAACTCCCTGAAGACCCAGTACCTCTACCGGTGTCGCCGGCGGCGCTTCCAACGACGGCTCGCCCCGATCAGAGAACATGGCCCGAACCTTTCCATAAAACTGCCCGGCGATGAACGGATCACCAACGTGCAGGGTTCCCTGCTGGACGAGGATCGTCGCCACTGAACCGCGGCCCTTATCGAGCTTGGCTTCGAGCACGACACCCGACGCACGGCGAGTCTTGCTCGCCTTCAGGTCGAGGATGTCAGCCTGTAAAAGCACTGTTTCGAGCAGTGTGTCGAGACCTTCACGACGTTTGGCCGAGACCGGCACCATCTCGATGTCGCCACCCCAGTCCACCGGTTGCAAACCAAGCCCTGCGAGTCCCTGCTTCACCTTGTCCGGATTCGCGTCCGGTTTGTCGATCTTGTTTATCGCAACGATGATGGGCACGCCCGCGGCCTTGGAGTGCTCGACGGCTTCGATGGTCTGCGGCATGACGCCGTCGTCAGCAGCGACGACCAGGATGACTATGTCTGTCGCCTTGGCACCTCGTGCACGCATCATCGTGAACGCTTCGTGACCCGGCGTATCAAGGAAGACGACGCGTCGCTGCTGATTCGGATCATCAGGATTCGGGACGAACACACTGTACGCACCGATGTGTTGTGTGATACCGCCGGCTTCGCCCTCGGCGACATTCTCCGAACGGATCGCATCGAGCAGCGAGGTTTTACCGTGATCGACGTGTCCCATCACGGTCACCACCGGCGGCCGCGATTCTTCGAGATCGTCGGCGTCGGCAGCGATAAGCTCCTCGAACTCTTCTTCGACGACCATCTCCTCGAAAGGAACAAAGCTAAGGTCGTAACCGAAGTCCATGCCCATCTCGATCGCCATCTTTTCCGCGATCGGCTGATTGAGCGTCGCGAAGACCCCGCGCTTGATGAGTAGCTGTACGATGTCACGCGGTGTGATACCGAGGGCCTCGGCGAACTCACGCACGGTAGCACCCTCGACGAGCTTGACCTGTTTGTACGTCTGAGCATCGCGCGTACCGAGCTGATCGAGGACACGTTCCTCGATCGTCCTCAGCCGCGGCGCGTCCTGATCCCGCTCTGCGAAGCGACCTCCGCGAGCATCACCGCCCTTCGTCTTTCGTCCACCCGATCTACCCGGCCGCCTTCGGTTATCTGCCGGCGGCGTGTAATTCATTTGCGGCGTCGCTGTCTCGCCGGGCGTGCCGCGGAACTCGCCACGGCCAGTTCCGGTACCCGGACGCCCACGCTCGGGAGTCCGTTCGCGATCGAGCTTGCCGGTTCGGACCGGTGCTTCGCTGACCACGCGCTCGCCGGGCTTAACGCCGCGCTGCAGTGCGTCACGCGTAAGCGTAAGTTGTTTGATCTGCGTTCCGCCCGGCCGCATTTCGCGCGGCGCCTGAGCGGTTACTCCCTCTGCGACCGGTTCTGCGGGCGTTTCAGCAATAACCGGTTCGATCGGTTCCTCCACGACGGGAGCTGGCTCGACTTCCGGTTCCGCGACTTCCGGCTCCGGAGGAGCGACTTCGGCCGCGACCGGCTTCTTTTTGAGGACCTTTCGTACAGGGGCAGGCGACGCCTCTTCAACCGGGGCGGGGGCTTCAACCGGCACCTCCGGTGCTGCATCGGGAACTTCAACGACCGGCGTCTCGACCTCGGCGGCCTCGACCGGCTCTTCCGCGGCAGCCAGCGTATCGACTTTCTTGGCGGCCTTGATGATCTTGATCCCACGTTTAGGCGCGACCTCGGCCTTCGGGAAATACTTCAAACGAACCTTTTCAGCAAGTTCGGCGCTGACCGAATTGGACGGCACGCTGACATCTGCCCCTTCGCGGCGCAGATCTTCCATCACGCGCTTGGCATCCTGCTTTAGCTCGCGAGCCAAATCGTAAATTCGGATCTTCTTAGCAACAGGCATATCTGTTAATCAAAATCCATCCCGCTGTCGAACAGTACTGTCCGTCAGCGATCATTCTCCGTCGGTCTTCTCTTCCGTCGAACTTTCGTTTTCAGTGGTTTCGTCGACTGCTTCTTCGGTGATAGTTTCACCATCGGTCGCAACCGCATCAGTATCATCGGCACCCGCATCGTCTACCGTTTCGGCGACATCTTCGGCCGGTGCGTGTTCATATGCAGCAGCAGCATCCGCTTCGCTCTCCGCAGAAGTATCGACGTCCTCGGCATCCGCTTCAGTCTGGCCTGCTGCCTCGCCCTCATCACTTTCAGACGCATCTGCGGCGACATCAACAGACTCGTCTTCCGATGCCACTCCGTCTGTGGCCACGGCGTCGTCGCCCTCGCCTTCACCGGCTTGATTTCTCGCCTCGACGATGGCGTTCGCCGCCGCCAGGATCGACTCGGCCTCATCCAGACTGACGTCGAGATGCTCGACGAGGTCATCGACCGTCGTCGCTGCCAGGCTTTCGACGTCACTGATTCCCTTATCGGCAAGGATCTCCGCATGATTCGGCGAAACACCCTCGAGGGCGGATAGCGGGACGGCCTCGCCGGACGCCATCATCTTGCCCATCTGCAGTGCGATCTCCTTCTTCAGCTTCTCTTCGCTGACAATATCGATGTCCCATCCGACAAGCCGCGTCGCCAACCGAACGTTCTGACCTTTCTTGCCGATCGCAAGACTGAGCTGATCTTCCGCCACGATCACTTCCATCTTCCGCTTGTTGATATCCGTGATGCGAACCTGCGAGACCTTCGCCGGCGAAAGTGCATTCGCCGCAAAGACCGACGGTTCGTCCGACCACTCGATGATGTCGATCTTCTCGCCACGCAACTCTTTGATGATCGATTGAACCCGCGAACCCTTCATGCCGACGCAAGCACCAACCGGGTCCACATCCTTCTCATTCGAAGCAACCGC
>CAMLKY010000454.1 GCA_946480545.1 uncultured Acidobacteriota bacterium | reverse complement strand
CTTCATGTTGTACCAGACGCGAAGCGGGATACAGAGGATAAGAACCATCGCGAATCCGGCAAAGATCGCGCCGGCAACGAAGTAGGGCGGGAAGATCGTCGCGTGCCACCCCGGTAATTGTGAAACCGAGAAGTCGAATGACACGATCGAGTGGACCGAAAGCACGAGCGGCGTAGAGATTCCCGCGAGCAGCAGGTACGCGATCTCGTATCGATGCCAGTGCCGTGCCGACCCGCGCCATCCCCACGAGAGAATGCCGTAGATGAACTTAAAGAACTTGTTCTTTGCCCGGTCACGCAGCGTCGCAAGGTCGGGGATCAACCCGACGTACCAGAAGAGCAGCGAGATCGTTGCGTATGTCGACACCGCGAACACGTCCCAGATCAAAGGGCTCCGAAACTGCGGCCAGATACCCATCGTGTTCGGGTACGGCAACAGCCAGTACGCGGCGAGCCACGGGCGGCCTGTATGGAGCAAAGGGAACATCGCGGCGCAGGCCACGGCAAACAGCGTCATCGCTTCGGCAAAGCGGTTAATGGATGTACGCCACTTCTGGTTGAGCAGCAAAAGGATCGCAGATATGAGAGTTCCGGCGTGGCCGATACCGATCCACCAAACGAAGTTGATGATGTCGAATGCCCATCCTACCGGTTGGTTGTTACCCCAGACGCCGATACCGCGTGCGAGGAGCAACGTGACCGCGAACATCAGAAGCTGCGCGACCATGAACGCTATACCAAACCCGATGAACCAGTGGAACGGCGTACGCTTTTTCAGCGTCAGGTCTCCGATCTTGTCCGAGACGGTACCGAACGTGTGGTCGCCCTCGACCATCGGCGGGTAAATCTTTTGCTGAATCTGTTTCAAATCCTGCATGATCTCTTACGACCTGATTCCCGGGTGCCCCTGCCACACGGGAACCTTAACGATCTAGTGGTCCTCGCTTCCTCCCGACGCTTTTCCCTCTTTGTGTTCTTCGTGGGCTTCCGTTACCGTCGGCGGCTTATAGTCGGGCATCTCCGGATTCTGATTCTTGAGCTCCGCAAGGTATGTCGTCCGCGGCTGCGTATTGAGCTCGTTTAGCAAATTGTAGTTCCGCGGATCCTGCTTGATCTTATGCACCTTGCTCTGCTGATCGTTCAGGTCACCGAAGACGATCGCATCCGTCGGACACGCTGCCTGGCAGGCGGTCACGACTTCGCCATCGGCGATCGGGCGTCCGTCCTTCTCTGCCTCGATGCGAGCTGCCGAGATGCGCTGCGTACAGTACGTACACTTCTCCATCACGCCGCGGCTGCGGATAGAAACTTCCGGGTTACGCATCAGCTTGTACTGCGGCGTATCCCAATCCTGATAAAGAAGGAAGTTGAATCTTCGGACCTTGTACGGGCAGTTGTTCGAGCAGTACCGCGTTCCGACACACCGGTTATAAACCATGTCGTTCAGACCCTCGGCACTGTGGACCGTGGCATGGACAGGGCAGACGACCTCGCACGGTGCCTGCTCACACTGCATGCAAAGCACCGGTTGGAAATGTGGTCCAGCCGGATTGTTCACATCGCCGCCGCCGTAATAAGCATCGATCCTGAGCCAGTGCATCTCACGGCTTCGCTCAACCTGTTCCTTGCCCACGACGGGAATGTTGTTCTCAGACTGGCAGGCGAGAACGCATGCGTTGCAGCCGACGCACGAATTGAGATCGATCGCCATTCCCCAGCGATTGTGCTTCTCGTAAATCTTCTGGTAATCGTCGGCAGCCGTCTTGTACATCGACAGCGGGTAGAAATCCTGCTGCTTTCCGGCCTTTGCCTCATTCTCGAGATTGTTGACGTCCCACACCCGAAGCAGATCGCGGCCCTCCATATTGAAGTGGATCTGCGTCGATGCGATCGAAGTTTTCTCGCCGGTTGCGGTGATGCTCCCGCTTCCGTAGTTCATCGCGTCGGAGCGCATCACCTCGTAGGCGTTGTAACCGAGACCGGTTCCGACGCGCCCTGCACGGGTGCGGCCGTAGCCGGTGAAGATCGTCACGACATCATCCGGTTGTCCCGGGGCGATCCAAACGGGCACCGGCTTCGAGATCGTCACGCCGTTGCAGGTCAGCGTGACGAGATCCGAGTGCATATTCGTGCCCTTCGAATTAATAAAGCTTATCGGGCGTTCGCCGCCCGAGATCTCGTCGCTGTCGTTTCCGCGGTTGAGTCCCAGGCGAGCTGCGGTCGCCGGGCTGACTAGCGCGACGTTATCCCAGGTGATCTTTGTGAGCGGCTTCGGGAGCTCCTGCAGCCAGCCGTTGTTTGCGAAACGTCCGTCATAGATGCACGGGTCAGGACGGATCGAGATCTCGATCGCACCCCCTCCCGGAACCGGCGGCAACGGCTGTGTCAGAAAACCCGTATTGGCCGCGACCGACTTCGGCGTAAAGCTCGTGTTGGGGATCACTCCGTCATGAACAACACGACGCCAGTTATCTTCGAATGTCGGTGCCGCCGCACCGGCACGTTGATTCTGCGTCGCGCTAGATTGGGAACCCGCGGTCTGTGACGTGCCGCCCTGTTGGGTCGATCCTGACCCTGTCTGCGTAGCTGCGGGTGACGGGGATGCAGCAGGAGCTGTCTGTGCCGACACCGCATTAGCGGCATTTACCTGCCCGGTCGACGTCGCGGTACCACGGTCGTTAACCGCCGCTTGAGAAGTAGCTGCGGCAGCAACCGACGCACGCGGGGCCGTCAGGTTCTGCGATTGCCAGTAGGCTCGGATGATGTCGTAATCGCGTTGATCGAAATTCTCGCGAAGGAAAAGCTGGACGACCTCGTAGATGCTGTGACTGTCGTACAGAGGTTGGATCAACGGCTGAACAAGGCTAACGGTTCCATCGTAGGCCCGGGCGTCGCCCCACGATTCCAGATAATGCTTCTGCGAGACGTGCCAGTGGCAGAGTTCGCCCGTCTCGTCCACATGCGTACCGAGATGGATGCGAAGCGGGATCTTGTTCATCCGGTTCGCATCAAGCTTCAGATCCGCCGGGGTCGTGTATACGGGATTTCCGCCGAGCACG